>NZ_JBDKSX010000055.1:0-6066 GCF_039680435.1 Mizugakiibacter sp.
ATGCCAGAAGCGCGCAAGATCCCGCTGCCCATCGCGTCCGGAGTGGTTCTCAACCAGACTGAATACGAGGCGCAGGGCCGCTACACGCTTGCGGAAGGTGTGCGCTTCAAGGACGGCCAGCCCGAGAAGATCGGCGGCTGGGAACAGTGGAACACGCCGGGCGAGGAACTCACCGGCATCTGCCGGTCGCTCCTGTGCTGGCAGGATTTCAGCTTCAATGTCTGGCACGCATTCGGCTGCGTCGATCGCCTGTGGGTCTATGACCAGGACAAGGCGCGCTCGAACATCACGCCCTTCGAGTCGACGGGAACGCTCACCAACCCGTTCTCGACGACCAGCGGTTCGGCCATCGTCAATGTCGCCGACGCCGCGCATAGCGTCGTCGTCGGTCAGTATGTGAACTTCTCTGGCGCTTCCGCCGTTGGTGGCATCACCATCAACGGCGAGCACCAAGTCGCCAGCGTCGTCGACGCGGACAACTTCACGATCGTCCACTCGTCTGCCGCGTCCTCGACCGCAGGGCCTGGCGGCGGTTCGGTCGCCTTCTCCTACGAGCTCGAGGCCGGGAATGCCAACGTGACCTCGGGCGGCGGCTGGGGCCTGGGGCGCTGGGGCGAGGGCACATGGGGCACTGAGCGGACCTCCGTCACCTTCGTTCAGCTTCCGCGCTATTGGTCCCTCGACCGCTACGGCGAGTATCTTCTTGCCCTGCCGTCGGGCGGGCGGCTTTACCAGTGGCAGAACAACCCGGCCAACCGCGCCGCCGTGGTGGCGAATTCGCCGACCAGCGGCCTTTACATGTTCGTGACGTCGGAGCGGATCGTCGTCGTGCTGGGCGCCGACGGCGACCTGATGCTGATGAAGTGGTGCGACGACGACGACAACACCGTCTGGACGCCCGGCGAGGCCAACACCGCTAACATCCGCCGGCTGCAGGATGGCAACCGCCTGATCGCCGGTTCTCGCCTGGCGCAGGGCATCAACCTCGTCTGGTCCGACACCGCCGTCGTGCTCATGCAGTTCAACGCACAGAACACGGTCTATTCGACGCGCACCATCGCCACCAACTGCGGACTTATCGGCCCGGCGGCCTTCACAGTCGCGGATGGCATCGCCTTCTGGTGGAGCCCGACCGGCTTCTACATGTACGGCGGCCAGATTTCGGAAATCCCGCGCTCCGAGGAAATCGACGAAATCTTCAAGCGCATGAACGACGAGCAGCGGTTCAAGATCCATTGCTACTTCAATGCCGAGTTCCGCGAAGTGTGGTGGCTCTATCCCTCGACCGGCAGCACCGAAACCAACCGCTATGTGTTCGTCAGCCTCGACACATGGGATTGGCACGAAGGCCCCATGGAGCGCACCGCGTTCGGGCTGTGCGACACCCTGGGCAAGATCACGATCTTCGGCACCGACGCGACCGGCGTCATCTACCAGCACGAAACCGGCCTCGATGCCGACGGCGTGGCGCTGGATTGGGCTCTCGAGACGGGCTTTCTCGACCTCGAAAGCGGCAACGTGGGGCTCAACATCGACGGCTACATTCCGGACATGAAGCGCCAGACTGGCGACATCGAGCTCACGTTCACGTCGCGCGACTTGCCGGAAGACACGGCCAACCTCGACGTCGTGACGAAGCAGATCGCCCCGGGCGACACGATCATCGACACCCGTCACTTCGGCCGCCAGGTGAAACTCAAGCTCTCGCAGACCGATGTGCTGGGCGGCGACTTCCGGCTCGGCGCGCAGCGGATCGAGGTTGCGGGCACCGGCACGAAGAGGAACGACTGATGCGCCCTGTATCGCTTGGACGCCCCAATCTCCGCTCCGACAAGATCTGGCGGGATTGGGTCGAAAGCTGCTTTGCCGAGCTCGAGCGCGCAAGCCAAGAGGATCTGTCGGCGGTCGCCGCGGACTTCACCGTCACGAATTTCACGGCAACGCGGACCCTCAATGCCGGAACCGCAACGACCGGCGACATCGCCAACGTGCTTTGCACCCTGATCGACGACCTCCGTAATCGGGGCATGAAGAGGAGCTAGTAAGATGATCCACCCCCTCAACATCATGTCTGGCACCCCATTCCAGCCTGACACATTCAATGGCCGCCCGGTCCAGTATTACAACAATGGACTTTCGGGGCTGTTGAGCCAGTTCACCGGCAATCCCGCTCCCGCACCCGCGCCCAAGCCCGTCGAGTCGTGGCAGACGCAGACGCCCGCCAACGTGACGGAGCTCCTGCGCCAGCTTTCGGCCAATGCCGGGCAGATGGCGATGCCGGGCGGCCCTGTCGGCGGCGTGCAGCAGGGCGCGTTCGGCAGCAACCTTCCGGCCATCAACAATCCGGACATGAGAACCTACGGGCGCACGCCGGGCTATGGCGAGGCGACGTTCTTCCGGCAGTCGATGCAGGGCGGCATGGCGCCGATCGCGGCCATGTCGCCTGTGGGCGTGCCGCAGAACTGGAACCCTACGGGATCTGCACCGACGACGCCGGCCACACCGCCCAAGCCCACGACGCCGACGGCGGCACCCAAGCCCGCCGCGGCTGCTCCGAAGCCGACGCCAAGGCCGACCGCACCGCCGCCCATCGTGCCGCGCCCCATCGCGCCATGGTCGCGCTCCGCGCAGGGCACCACCGAGCAACAGCTCATCGACTACCTCAACATGATCGGCCGCCGCTGATCGCCCCTTCCCGCAAGAGAGGCCTGCCATGAGTTTCCTCGATAACCTGTTCGGCTCGAGCAATCAGACCACGAAGTCGTCCACGACGAGCAACGTGCAACTGCCTGCCTGGGTCGATAACGCCGCGCAGACCAACTACAGGACGGCGCAAAGCCTCGCCTCGCGGCCCTACACGCCCTATCCGTTCCAGCGCATCGCGGACTTCTCGGGCGACCAGAACAACGCCATGGGCATGCTGCGGAACTTCGCCCCCAAGGCGTCAGCGGGAGCAGAACCCTTCAAGGCGCCGCGCCTCATCGACGACATCGGCCCCGGCGGCTCGATCGACGCCTACATGAGCCCCTACGTCGACCAGGTGCTGAACCGCACCCAGCAGCGCATCCGGCAGGCCACCGACATGAGCCGCCAGTGGAACTCGAACATGAGCGCCCACCAGGCCGGCGCCTTCGGTGACGCGCGGCACGGCATCGCCGACGCGCAGATCGAGGAGAGGGGCATCCAGGCCATGGGCGACGCTTCGGCGGAAGCCTACGCATCGGCCTACGACAACGCGCAGGGCTTGCGGCAGTTCGACATCGGGAACCTGTTCAACAACCTGAACATGAACCAGCAGCAGCAGCAGGCATTCCTCGAGTACATCGACGCGCTCTACCGCTCGGGCTCCAACCAGCAGGCGCTCGATCAGCGGTCGATGGAGCTCGGCTACCAGGACTTCCTCGCGCAGCGCGACTACCCGCTCGAGCAGTTCAACCTTCTCGTCTCGGGCCTCAACCAGTCGCCCTATGGCCGCACGGTCACGGAGTCGTCGAGGAACACGACGCCGGGCCCGTCCACGGCCGGGCAGATCCTCGGCACCGTCGGCAACCTCGCCAGCCTGTTCATCTAGGGAAGGGGCACGCACATGGCTACCAAGACCGGCACGACCAAGTCTCAGAACAGCGCCTCTTTCGGCGGCGGCGGCGGCTCAAAGGGCCCCGGCGGCGGCTCGCTTTCCGCCCCCGTCCGCACCGCGCCGTCATCGGCAGCGGGCGCCGGCGGCGCCAGCAGCGGCAGGACCTCGACCGGCGGCCCCAGCCGCGGCCCGACCAGCGCACCCAGCCGCACCGCGCCGTCCAGCGGCAAGGCCCCCAGCAGCGCCCCCAAGACCGGCAGCGGGCAGATCGGCAGCAAGGGCGGCGGCGCGTCCACGCAGCGCCCCGGCGCTGGCACCGGCCCGGCCAAGGCCTCCTCGATCAAGGCGCCGACGACCAAGCTGCAGAGCTACACCGCAGGCAGCAACCTTGCGGGATCCCGGCAGACGGCCGTGAACAAGGTCACGCCTGCTGCAGCGCCGAAGCCGTCGGTGACGCAGGGCTTCATCCGCAGCGCGGCAGAGGCCGCCAGGAACCCGACCGGCGGCGTCCTTGCCGCGCCCGCGCGCACCGCCCCCTCGACCGGCAGAACGCCCGGCCCGACCGTGAAGGCTGGCAGCGGCTGGACGAACCCGGCTGGCGTGCCCGCATCCGTGCAGCGCGCGCTGGCGGCCAGGGGCTTCAATCCCGACGGGACGCGCATGCAGCCGGGGATGATTTCGCGGAATCCCTTCGACCGCACGAAGGAAGTGCAGCAGGAGCGCGCCCGGCTGAACGACCAGCGCGGCGTCATCGCTCGCAACCCCTTCGATGTCACCAGGGAAACGCAGCAACAGCGCGCCAGAGCCAACGATGGCCGGCTCGTCGTCGCCCGCAACCCCTTCGACGTGTCGCGCGAAGTCTCCCTGCAGAGGGACGCCCTTGGCATCGGTCTTCCGGCCCGTGGCCCCATGCCCGGCACGATGACCGCCAATGTTCCCGGCCTCACCGCCGGCAATCCCGGCCGGGTGCCGCCCGGTCTGACCTATCAGGGCGACACCCTGACCGGCTCGCTCATGGGCATGCAGCCGACCGGCCCGACCGTTCAGCAAGCCATTGCGCGCGACCCCATCGGATTTGTCGGCCCCCGGGTCGGAACCGTCGAACCCGGGGCCTTCGCCGATCCGCAGCGCGGTTTCCCTGCCACGCAGCACGCGGCGATGAACAACATCTTGAGCAGGGTGCAGACCGGAGCGATGGCGCCGCGTGCGCCGAAGATCGCCGACCGCGTTGCGCCGTCCATGCCTGGCACTCCCGGCACTCCCGGCACGCGCACCGCGCAGCCTGCTCCGCGCCCGACGGCTCGCCCGCCCGACTTGCGCGGCCCCGTTGCCGACGGCTCCATGCCGTATCCCGGCGCCGACGGCGTGACGGGTGCCGACATCGGCGGCGTCTTCGCCAACCCCGACGCCCGCACGGTCGCCCCCGCTGGCATGCAGAACGCCTACACCGTGCAGCGCGGCGATACCCTCTCCAAGATCGCCGCGAAGAACGGCACGACGGTCCAAGCCATCGCCGAGGCGAACGGCATCAGCAACCCGAACAGGATCGCGCCAGGCCAGACCTTGAGCATCCCGACCGACGCCACGATCCAGCCGATGGGCGGCCCGATGGAAATCGACATTCCCGGCCAGGACGCCCCGGCGCCACGCCCGTATCCGTTCTCGAACTTCGCCAACGAGAGCCTGCCGCCCGGCTACCGCGCCACATACCTCGATCGGCAGCAGTCGCAGGAGCCGGTTTCAGAATCCCCCTCGCAGGGCGATTTCGTCTCGCCCTCGCAGGACGACCGCCGCCCGCAGACCGTGGGCGAGGCCGTGCAGCGCTTCCGCTATGACCGCGACAACGCGCGGGAGGGTGCGCGGGGACTGCCGGGCCGCGTCCTGCAGGCCATCATCAGCGGCGACATGACCAACCCCGACGGCTTCGGCAACTTCCCGGCCATGACCGGCGAGCGCAACCCGCGTGAGCCCCAGCAGCCGCCCCCGCCGTCGGCCTACAACGACCTCATGGCCCAGCTTCTCGCCGCCATGGCCCAGCAGCAGCAGCCCGGAATCACGTCTGGCAACCAAAGCCAGATGGATCTCATCAAGAACACCTTTGTCTGAGGTAGACCATGCCCGGCATTAACGACCTGATCGCCTCGATCATGGGGCAGACGCAGACCGCCCTCGACGCTCCCGCCGCCCCCTGGCAGCAGGAGCTCCTCGAGACGGTGAACCCCGAAAAGGTGAAGCGCCAGAACATCGCCCGCGCGCTGGCGCAGGCATCGACCGCGATGGCCACGACGCCGGGCAACTTCCTCGCGGGTGTGTCGGCGGCGGCCTCGACGGGTGCAGATTCCTATCTGACGGCACGGGACGAGGCGGAAACCGAGCGCGCGCGCGTGCAGCAGCTTGTCCAGATGCAGCAGCAGAGAGACCAGGACCGGCGTCTCGATCTGCTCATGGGCGCCTTGGGCGTGCAGCGGAACCAGATACAGGATCAGCAG
>NZ_JBDKSX010000056.1:0-1589 GCF_039680435.1 Mizugakiibacter sp.
GGTCGGCGTGACCTGGCTCGGCATCGACAACGGCACCTTCTGGGGCAACATGACCGCCAACGTCGACCTGTGGGACGACGTGGTGAACGGCGTCTGGAAGAGCCTCGCCTTCGGCGCCGTGGTCACGCTGATCGGCGTGTTCCAGGGCTACACCACGCCGCCGACCAGCGAGGGCGTGGCCTACGCCACCACGCGCACCGTGGTGTTCTCGTCCATCGTCGTGCTGGCGCTGGACTTCGTGCTTACCGCATTCCTGATGTGAGGATCGCGCCGTGACGCAGAGACGTTCCTACGCCGTCGGCACCGGCCTGTTCATCGTGCTCGGTTTCGCCGCGCTGGCCTACCTGGCCACGCAGACCACCAGCGTCGCCAACTACCGCCAGGGCGACAGCTACGCGGTCAAGGCGCGCTTCGGCAACGTCGGCCAGCTGAAGCTGCGCGCGCCGGTGAAGATCGCCGGCGTGCGCATCGGTTCGGTGGCCTCGGTGCAGCTCGAGCCGGAAAAGCTCGACGCGCTGGTGACGCTCAGCATCGACAAGCGTTTCCACGAGATTCCCGACGATTCCTCGGCGGTGATATTCACCAGCGGTTTACTGGGCGACCAGTACGTTGGCATCCAGCCCGGCGGCTCGCCGGAGATGCTGAAGGACGGCGACGAGCTGATCCTGACCCAGTCGGCGCTGCAGCTCGAGGACCTGATCGGCAAGTTCCTGGTCAACGGCTCGGGCGATGCCAACAAGAAGCCCGCGCCGACCCAGGGCACCACCAAGCCCGCGGGCGGCGCGTGAAGCGCGGGCGTCGAGGAGATTTCCCCACCATGATGTTGCGCACCCTGGCTTTCGCATTCGCCCTGACCATCACCGCGGTGGCCGTTCCGGCGCTGGCCGACCCGATGCCGCCGCAGCAGGTCGTGCAGACCATCGCCGACGACCTTTCGAAGGCCATCGAGGGCCACCAGCAGCAGTTGAAGAGCGACAAGGAAGCGATGATCAAGATCATCGACGACACCTTCCTGCCGCATTTCGACATCGACTACGCCTCCATCCTGGTGCTGGGCATGCACGCGCGCGAGGCCACGCCCGAGCAGCGCGAGCGCTTCGCCAAGGCGTTCTACAACTCGATCACGCACCGTTACGCGGAGGGCCTGCTGAACTACACGCGCGGCCGCGTGCACGTGCTGCCGTTCAAGGGCGACCTCAACGACAAGCGCTCGATCGTGCAGACCCAGGTGGTGCTGGACGACGGCAAGACGGTGTCGGTCGACTACGCTTTCCGCAAGACCCGCGAAGGCGACTGGAAAGCCTACGACGTGATCATCGAGGGCATCTCCTACGTCGCCAACTACCGCAACCAGGTCGATGCCGAGGTCAAGAAGGACGGCATCGACGGCCTGATCACGCGGCTGGAGACGCAGGGCGAGAAGGCGCTCGACACGCTGCAGCAGAACGCCGCCCCGGCGAAGACGAACTGAGCCCGCCGTGGCCGACGTCGGATTCCGCCTGGATCGTCCCGACGCCGACACGCTCGCGCTGTCGGGCGCGCTGACCTTCGCCACCGCGGCGGTGGCGCTGGAACGGGCCGGCGCTGCG
>NZ_JBDKSX010000057.1:0-6869 GCF_039680435.1 Mizugakiibacter sp.
CTCGGGGAGCTGGTAGCCGGGCTGGCCTGGGGGGTGCGCGCGGTGCCGATCGAGAGCAAGCTGCGCGCGGCGGTGCGCGTGGGCCGGCTGGAGCGCGCGCCCGGGCACATGCTCGACGACCTCGGCCTGGAGGCGGGCGTGATCAGCGCCGCCGAGTACGAGCAGTTGAACGACGCGCGCGACGCCCGCGACGTGGTGGTGCAGGTCGACGCGTTCGCGCCGGAGGTGTATCGGCAGTTGCGTTAGCGTCGGCGTGGGAGCGGGCAAGCGGGAGCGGATCGGGAAGCCGCAGGCGCTGCGTGAGGAAGCGAAGCCGCAGGCTTGTCTCCCTCCCCCCGGCGGGGAGAGGGTTGGGGTGAGGAGGCCGTCCGCAGGACGGCTTGCGCTTCGTCGTCTGCGCCTTGACGCGCGGCGCCCCTCGCCTCCCGCTCAACCCTGTCGCGCCAGCGTCGCGGCGTCGATCAATTCGCCGGGCAGGTACTGCACGACGCGGTTGCGGCCCTGCGCCTTGGCACGGTACAGCGCGATGTCGGCGTGTTCGATCAGCGCCTCCGGCGTCGGCGTGGCGTTGTCGAGCAGGGCGATGCCGATGCTCACCGTCAGGCGCAGTTCCTCGTCGGCGGCGGCCACGCGCAGCTCGGTGGCGCGCAGGCGGATGCGCTCGGCGACGATGCGCGCATTCAGCGCGGCCGCGTCCGGCAGCACCACCAGGAATTCCTCGCCGCCGTAGCGGCCCAGCCAGTCGAGTTCGCGCAATTCCGCCTGGATCGCGCCGGCCACCGCGATCAGGCAGTCGTCGCCGGCGGCGTGGCCGTGGCTGTCGTTGATGCGCTTGAAGTGGTCGAGGTCGAGGAACAGCAGCCCGAGCGGGCGCCGCGACTGGCGCGCGTCGGCGTAGGCCACGCGCAGGCGGGTCAGCACCGCACGCCGGTTGAGCGCGCCGGTGAGCGGATCGAACTCGGCCAGGCGGTGCGCCTGGTCGCGCTCGCGCCGCGCCTGCAGGGTGCGGTCGGCCAGGCCGACGGTGATCACCACCGCCGCATAGGCCATGCTGAACGGGAAACCGTAGGCCAGCCACGCCGGCAGCGGCAGGCCGATGATCAGTTGCAGCACGCGCAGCACGGTCAGCGCCAGCAGCGGCAGCCACGAGATCAGGAAGAAGCCGGCCTGGCGGTTGCCGCGGCGCCACGCGCGCCACGCCGCCAGCAGCACCAGCAGCGCGCTGGCCGCGAGCAGCGCGTTGGCGCTATTCGGCAGCCACGCATCCGGTTTCAGCGGCGGCAGCCACAGCGCCACTGCCAGCGCGGCGTACGGCCAGCGCGCCCAGTCGAGCAGCCGCGCCATCCACGGCACGCTGCGGCGCAAGTCGGCGAAGTCGACGATGAAGTTGATCGACAGCAGCGCGGACAGCAGCGCGGCGAACTGCCCGGGGTGGTAGCCGAGCGGCGCCAGCACGCCGGCGCCGGGCAGCGCGTACAGCTCGCCGGACACCGCCATCTGGTAGATCACCTGGAAGCCGGCGTAGCCGAGGAAGTACAGGAACACGCGGTCGCGCAGCACGATCCAGAAACACAGGATCACCGCCAGCATCGCGCCCTGCGCGCTGGAGATCGCCGCGCTGATGCGCACGTGGTCGAGATCCTCGGCCTGGTAACTGTCGTAGTCGGCGACGCGTACGTGCAGCGGCTGGCTCTGCGCCGGCGCGCCGACGGCCAGGTAGACCGGCTGCCCCGCGCGCAGGTCGCGCGGCAGTTCGAACACCAGCGCGTGGCGCGAGAAGCGCGGATCGAGGCCGGCGTCGTACGGCGTCACCGCGCGCGGCGCGTAATCCGGCGGCAGGTACGCGACCAGCCCGGTGCGCACCGCGCCGGACACGACCAGCAGCGGCGCGCTGGCGGCCGACCAGTCGGCGCCGAGCTGCACGCGATACCAGACCGCATGCTGGTCGGCGCCGCGCAGCAGCGCGTGCGCCTGCGGGCGGAAGGCGTCGGCATAGGCTCCCGCGACGACGGCCGCCGCCGGCAGCGCGCCCGCGTCGGCGGGCAGGGCCGCGACCTGCAGCGGCGGCGCGGGCGCCGCGCGCGCGGTCGCGGCCAACAGCATCAGGGCCGCCACCGCGAATCGCCGTGTCAACGGATTGCCCATCGTTGCCCCCCGCTCGCGGGGATACTATGCCTTCGCCGGGGAGTGCGCAGCATAGCCATACGCCGCCGTCGGGCACCATCCCGCGGCGACCGCGCGCGGCCGCCGCCGCAGCCCGTGGAGCGATTCCGATGCAGGCCCGCTGGTATTTCGATTTCGTCTCGCCGTTCTCCTACCTGCAACTGGCGCGGCTCGGGACGCTGCGCGCGCGCCTCGCGATCGAGCCCGTGCCGATCGTGTTCGGCGCGGTGCTGAAAGCCAACGGCACGCTGGGGCCGGCGGAGATCGCGTCGAAACGCGCCTTCACCTACCGTTTCGTGCAATGGCAGGCCGAACGTGCGGGACTGCCGCTCGCGTTCCCGCCGGCGCATCCGTTCAACCCGCTGGCCGCGCTGCGCCTGTGCATCGCCGCCGGCGGCGGCTGGGATGCGGTCGCGTCGATCTTCGATCACTTCTGGAAACACGGGCGCGCCGGCGAGACGGCCGCGCAGCTCGCCGTGCCCGGGCGCACGCTGGGCATCGCCGACGTCGGCGCCGCGATCGCCGACCCGGCGGTCAAGGCCGCGCTGCGCGCCAATACCGACGAGGCGATCGCCGCCGGCGTGTACGGCGTGCCGACCGTGCGCATCGGCGACACGCTGTTCTGGGGCAACGACGCGACGCCGATGCTGGAGGACTGGCTGGCGCGTCCGCAGCGGTTCGATGCCGAAGCCTACCGCCGCCTCGCCGCGCTGCCGGTCGGCACCGAACGCCCGCGCTGAGCGCGCCTCGCCGCGGCGATGTGAACATTCGCATCGATGCGACGCCGTTGGCAGGCACCGGCACGCGCCATGCTAGATTTCCAGGCGGGCGTCACGGAAACCCGGGGAGGGCTTGGCCATGCGCATCGGTGTCGTGGTGGATTCCACCTGCGATCTGCCTGCAGCATTCTTCGAGAACCGCCGCATCGGCATCCTGCCGATCACGATCCAGGTCGACGGCCAGACCCTCAGCGACACCCGCGACCCCGCCGAAACCGCGCGCTTCCTCAGCGAACGCGTGGCCGAACGCGGCCACGACGCCGAAACCGCGCCGTACAGCGTCGAGCAGATCCGCGAGGTGTTCCTCTCGCGCCTCGTGCTCGAGCACGACTTCGTGTTCTGCCTGACCGTCACCTCGACGCGCAGCCCGATCTTCGCCAACGCCACCCAGGCCAGCTTCGCCATCCTGAAGGACTACAAGGCGGCGCGCGCGGCGGCCAACGTCACCGGGCCGTTCCTGCTGCGCGTGATCGACACGCAGAACCTGTTCGCCGCGCAAGGCGTCACCGCGGTGGAGGCCGTGCGCATGGCCGAAACCGGCGAGAGCCCGGCCAAGATCCGCGAGCGGCTGGAATACCTCGCGCAGAACACCTACGGCTACGTGATCCCGCGCGACCTCTACTACGTGCGGGCGCGCGCGCAGAAGAAGGGCGACCGCAGCGTCAGCTGGGTCAGCGCGGCGCTCGGCACCGCGCTCGACGTCAAGCCGCTGCTGCACTGCTACCGCGGCGAGACGCGCCCGGTGGCCAAGCTGCGCGGCTTCGAACACGCCGCCGAGAAGCTGCTCGGCTATGCCGCCGAGCGCGTGCGCGCCGGCCTGCTGACGCCGACGCTGTGCCTCAGCTACGGCGGCGACCTCGCCGAGCTGGAGGCGCTGCCCGGCTACGCCGGCCTGATGCAGGTCTGCGCCGAGGCCGGCGTCGAGGCCTTCGCCAGCCCGATGAGCATCACCGGCATGGTCAACCTCGGCGCCGGCGCGCTCGCGCTCGGCTTCGCCGCGCCGGAACACACGCCGGCGTTCTGAACGCCGCGGCGGCCGCGCATGCCGCCTCAGCCGCGCAGCGCGTCGCCCAGCACCTGCAGCGCGCTTTCGATGTCCTGTGCGCTCACGTCGAGATGGGTCACCGCGCGCATCAGCCGCGGGCCCATCGGGCACAGGCGCACGCCGCGCGCGAGCGTGGCCGCGGCCAGCGTGGCGGTGTCGAAGCGCGGGTCGGTGATCTCGAAGTAGACCAGGTTGGTTTGCACCGTCGCCGGGTCGATCGCCACGCCGGGCAGCGCCGCCACGCCCTCCGCCAGCCGGCGCGCGTGGGCGTGATCCGCGGCCAGGCGCTCGACGTGATGATCGAGCGCGTACAGGCAGGCCGCCGCGATGATGCCGCTCTGGCGCATCGCGCCGCCGATGCGGAACTGCCAGCGCCGCGCCTCGGCGACGAACGCGCGCGAGCCGGCCAGCACCGCGCCGCCGGGCGTGCCCAGGCCTTTGCTGAAATCGACCCAGACGCTGTCGAAACCGCGCGCGTACTCCGCCGCGGGCACGCCGGAAGCGACCACCGCGTTGAACAGGCGCGCGCCGTCCATGTGGGTGGCGAGGCCGGCCGCATGCGCCGTCTCCGCGACCGCGCGCAGCGTCGCCAGCGGCCACACCGCGCCGCCGCCGAGGTTGGCGGTCTGCTCGACCTCGACCAGGCGCTGGCGCGGCGCCTGCGGGTTGTCCACGCGCAGCTTCGCCGCGAGCTGCGGCGCGTCGAAGATGCCGCGGCTGCCGGCGATCGGGTTCAGCATCACGCCGGCCAGCGCGGCCGGGCCGCCGCCCTCGAAGCCGACGATGTGCGCGGTGGCGTCGCACAGCACCTCGTCGCCGGGCCGGCAGTGCGCCGCCAGCGCGATCTCGTTGCACATCGTGCCGGACGGCAGGTAGACCGCGGCCTCCTTGCCGAGCAGCGCGGCGCAGCGCTCGGCCAGCGCGTTGACGGTCGGATCCTCGCCGGCACGCTCGTCGCCGACCTCGGCCGCAGCCATCGCCGCGCGCATCGCCGCGGTCGGGCGGGTCTTGGTGTCGCTGAACAGGTCGATGATGCGTGCGGACATGGCGCGTTTCCGGCGGCGTGACGCGCAAGCATCGCCCTGCGCGCGCGCCGCGCGCAAGGGCCGGACGTACAATGCGCCGGTCGCGGAGATCGTCATGCGTCGTGCGTTGCGCGCCTGCCTGGCCCTGCTCGTGCTGGCATCGCTCGGCACCGCCGCGCGCGCGCAGCAGGCCTACCGCTGCACCGACGCGCGGGGACGCGTCGCCTACCAGGACCGGCCGTGCGCATCGGGCCAGCGCCAGCAGGCGCTGCGGTTGGAGGACGGCGCAGGCAGCGCGACGGCATCCGTGCCCGCGCCGGTCGCGGCGCCCCGCGCCGCGGCCGCGACGGCCGACGCAGCACCGCGCCCTGTGGCCGCGACGCTGCCGCAACTGTACGTCTGCGCGCAGGCCAGCGATCCCGGCAAGACCTACCTCAGCGCCACGCCCGAGCCGGCGCCGTACCTCGTCCCGCTCGGCGTGCTCGGCATTCCCGGACGCGGGCTCGGCGCGATGGTGCAGCCGTCCGCGCCGGAGGCGAACCGCCACCCGCCGGTCGTGCACGACCGCCTCGCCGGCGGCTACACCTGGGTGCAGGACGCCTGCCGGCCGGCCACGCGCACGGAGATCTGCGCCGAGGTGCAGCGCCGCTACGACGCCAACCACCGCGCGTTGCGCACCGCCTTCCCCAGCGACAGGCCGCCGCTGGAGCGCCGCGAGGCGGAGCTGCGCGCGCAGCTCGACGCCTGCTGAGGCCGGGCCGCGGCGCGCCCGTCGGGGCAGCGATCAAATTTTCGCCAAAGTGCTGGAAACGCTGCCGCGACAAGGCGTGCACGCGATCATGCACAGCGTTTTCCCATGAGTTGTCCACAGGCGCTGTGGACAACCGCGCGCGCCGTTGCATCTTGACTTCGGCCGTGACTTGACACCGTGCGCGCCGGCGAACTACCCCTGCAGCACGAGCCGCGGCGGCGGCGCGTGGCGGCGCTCGTGCTCGAGCAGGTAGCGCTTCATCGGCAGGCCGCCGCCGTAGCCGGTCAGGCTGCCGTTGCTGCCGATCACGCGATGGCAGGGCACGATGATGCCGATCGGGTTGGCGCCGTTCGCCGCGCCGACCGCGCGCACCGCGGCCGGGCGGCCGATGCGGCGCGCGATCTCGGCGTAGCTGGCGGTGGTGCCGTACGGCACTTCGCACAGCGCCGCCCACACCTGCCGCTGGAACGCGGTGCCGCGCGGGCCCAGCGGCAGGTCGAACGCGGTCAGCGTGCCGGCGAAATACGCTTCGAGCTGGCGCCGCGCGGCGTCGAAGCGTTCGGGTGCGCGGCGCCAGTCCGGCTGCGGCGTCGTCGGGCGCCGCTCGTGCGGCAGGTCGAGGTGGGTCAGCGCGCCGGTCGCGTCCGCCGCCAGCAGCAGCGGCCCGATCGGCGTCCCGCAATAATCGAAATACATCGTCGCGCTCATCCCGCGCCGCGCCAGAGCAACATGGTGGCGTAGGCGCGCCACGGCCGCCAGTCCTGCGCCAGCGCCTCCAGCGCGCGCGTCGTCAACGGCGCGCCGCCGCCGGCGACCTTGCGCAGCACCAGGTCGGCCGCCGGGAACGCGTCGGGGTGGCCGAGCGCGCGCAGCGCGACGTAGTGCGCGGTCCAGGCGCCGATGCCGGGCAGCGCGCTCCACGCCTCGACGAATGCGGGCAGGCCCTGCTCGGCGCGGAAACCGACGCGTCCTTCTTCCACGGCGCGCGCCAGGGTGCGGATGGCGTCGGCGCGCGCGCGCGTCACGCCGAGCGCAGTCAGGTCGGCGTCGGCGAGCACGGCCGGCGACGGGAACAGCGCGCGCAGGCCGGGCGCGGCGTCCGCGTC
>NZ_JBDKSX010000058.1:0-27753 GCF_039680435.1 Mizugakiibacter sp.
GGCCGCCCTCCTGGCGGCCCCCGAGGCTCGGGCGTGGTGGGCCAGTCCGGAGCAATTGCGCACGTGTCGCCCGGCCGCGCAGACAACATGCCGCGCAGCCTTTGGGTCGGGGATTGCGAATCCCCGCGCGCACCCCCACCATCGCGCCCCGATTGCCATCCCCGCATGAGCCGATGACCCGCACCCTCGAACAGTGGCTGGACCACCAGCAGCGCGTGCACGCGCGCGGCGTGGACCTGGGGTTGGAGCGCGTGCGCGCGGTGTGGGAACGGATGGGCGCGCCGCGGCTGGCGCCGGTGGCGATCACCGTCGGCGGCACCAACGGCAAGGGCTCGACGGTCGCCTTCCTCGAAGCGATGCTGGCCGCGGCCGGCAAGCGCGTCGGCGCCTACACCTCGCCGCACCTGCTGCGCTACAACGAGCGCGTGCGCATCGACGGCGCCGATGCCGACGATGCGGCGCTGGTCGCCGCGTTCGAGCGCATCGAGGCCGCGCGCGGCGAGATCCCGCTGACCTACTTCGAGTACGGCACGCTGGCGGCGCTGGACCTGTTCGCGCGCGCGGCGCTGGACGTCGCGCTGCTGGAGGTCGGGCTGGGCGGCCGGCTCGACGCGGTCAACATCGTCGACGCCGACGCCGCGATCGTCACCACCATCGGCCTCGACCACATGGACTGGCTGGGCGCCGACCGCGACAGCATCGGCCGCGAGAAGGCCGGCATTTTCCGCGCCGGTCGGCCGGCGGTGATCGGCGAGGCCGACCCGCCGCACGGCCTGCTGGAGGCGGCGGCGCGGTGCGGCGCGCGCGTCTTGCGCGCGGGGCGGGATTTCGACGCGCGGCTGCATGCCGGCGGCTGGCGCTGGACCGGCTGGCGCGAGGATGCCGGCGGCGACGCGGCGGGGTGGCCGCCGCATGCGGACCTGCCCGCGCCCGTGCTGCAGGCGCCCAGCCAGATCGCCAACGCCGCGGCGGCGATCTCCGCACTGTATGCGCTGCGCGACCGCCTCGGCTGGGACACGCGCGCGCTGGCGCAGGGCGTGGCGGCGGCGCGCGTGCGCGGCCGCCTGGAGCATCTCGGCGGCGACCCCGAGCTGGTCGTGGACGTCGCCCACAATCCGCAGGCGGCCACGGAACTGGCTGCCTGGCTGGACGCGCATCCGCCGCGCGGGCGGGTGCTGGCGGCGTACGGCGCGCTGTCCGACAAGGACGTCGCCGGCGTCGCCGCCGCGCTGGGCGCGCGCATCGCGCACTGGCACCTCGGCGGGCTGGAGGCGGAAACCCCACGTGGCCTGCCGGCACCGGCGCTGGCCGAACGGTTCGCCGCGGGGCTGCCCGCCGCGTCGTTCAGCCTGCACGCGGACATGGCCGGCGCGCTGGCCGCGGCGCGCGCGCAGGCGCAGCCCGGCGACCGCATCCTCGCCTTCGGCTCGTTCTACGTCGCCGCCGCGGCGCTGCGGTCGGCCGAGGCGGCGGCGGCGCGGCCCCGCGCGCGCGTATAATTCCGCGTCGATCGCAGCGAGGCCACCCGATGGAGCCTGCCCTGAAACAGCGCCTGCTGGGCGCCGCCGTGTTGATCGCGCTGGCGATCATCTTCGTGCCGATGTTCTTCTCCGGCGAGCCGCCGAAGAGCGCGAACCAGGACGCCACGGTCAGCCTGGACATCCCGCCGGCGCCCGATCGCGAGCTGCAGAGCCGCACGCTCGGCGTCGCGCCGGAGGCCGTGCCGGCGCCCGCGGCCAGCGCGCCCGCCGCGGCCGTGCCGGCCGCCGGTGCGCCCACCGCCGGCGCCGACAAGGTGACCACGCTCGATCTGCCCAGCCGCAAGCCGGCCGACGTGCATCCCGAGAACGACGCCGCGCCGGCGCCCGCCGCGGAGCCCGCGCCGCCGCCGAACCCGATGGTGGTCACGGCACCCCGTGCGGAAACACCCAGGCCCGCGCCCGCCGCCAAGGCGCCGCAGCCCGCGTCGGTCGCGCCGGGCGCCGCCGCCGAGGGCCGCTATGCAGTGAACCTCGGCGTCTACGGCGACCGCGCCAACGTCGAGGCGCTGCTGGCCAGCGCGCGCAAGCTCGGCCTGCCGGCGCACAGCGAGGCTGCCGTGGTGAACGGCAAGGCCGCCACCCGCGTCAGCCTCGGCCCGTTCGCCGGCCGCGCCGCGGCCGAGGCCGCGCGCCTCAAGTTCAAGAGCGCCGAACCGAAGGTGCCGGCGACGCTGGTCGCTTCCGCCGTCGGACAGACGGCAGATGCGCCGGCCACGGCGCTGCCGGCGAACCGCGCCGGCGCCTGGGCGGTCCAGCTCGGCGCGTTCGCCACCCAGGAGGAGGCGCTGAAGCTGCGCGACCGCCTGCGCACGGCCGGCTTCGATGCTTTCGTCGACGACGTCGCTTCGGGCGGCGGCAAGCTGTGGCGCGTGCGGGCCGGACCGCAGGCGCAGCGCAGCGGCGCGGAGACGCTGCGCGACCAGATCGCGGCCAGGGCCGGCCTCAAGGGCATCGTCGTCACCCAGCCGTGACGGAGGCGGCCGAGACGCGCGCATGAACTTCGCGGACTACATCATCCTCGGCGTGCTCGCCCTGTCGGTGCTGTTCGGGCTGTGGCGCGGGCTGATCGGCGAGGTGCTGGCGCTGGCGATCTGGGCGGCGGCAGCGGCGGTCGCGTGGCTGTTCGGGCCGCGCCTCGCGCAGATGTTCGCGGCCCACGTCGAGGTGCCGTCGGTGCGCCTGCTGCTGGGCTACGGGCTGTGCTTCATCGTCGTGCTGCTGGCCGGCGCGCTGCTCGGCTTCCTGGTGCGCAAGCTGGTCGAGGGCAGCGGCCTGTCCGGCAGCGACCGCCTGTTCGGCATGCTGTTCGGTCTGGCGCGCGGCCTGGTGCTGGTGACGCTGGCCGTGCTGCTGCTCGGTTTCACGCCGTTCCCGCGCGATCCGTGGTGGCGGCAGTCGCGACTGCTGCCGAGCTTCGAGCAGGCCGCCGCGTGGCTGTCGGTGCGGCTGCCGGCGGACGTGAACAAATACCTGCAATACGGCGCACGGGGCTTGCCCGCGCCGCATCGCCCCCCATCTCAGCTGCAGGCGCCGCAGGGCCCGGCGGCGGCGCAGCAGACCTGAAGGCACCCAAACCATGTGCGGAATCATCGGCATCGTCGGCGGCAACGCGGTAGCGCCGGCGCTTTACGACGCGCTCACCGTGCTGCAGCACCGCGGCCAGGACGCCGCCGGCATCGCCACCGTCGACGGCGCGCGGCTGCGCCTGCACAAGGGCAATGGCCTGGTGCGCGACGTGTTCCGCCAGGAGAACATGGTTAAGCTGCGCGGCCACATCGGCATCGGCCACTGCCGCTATCCGACCGCCGGCTCCGAGCAGGTCGACGAGGCGCAGCCGTTCTACGTGAACTCGCCGTACGGCATCGCCTTCGCGCACAACGGCAACCTGATCAACACCGAACAGTTGCGCCGCGAGGTGTTCGAGGACGACCGCCGCCACACCAACACCGACTCCGACTCCGAGATCCTGCTGAACATCCTGGCGCACGAGCTGCAGATCCAGGAGCGCATGGCGCTGACGCCCGACCATATCTTCAAGGCGGTCGCCGGCGTGCACGCGCGCGCCCGCGGCGGCTACGCCTGCATCGCGCTGGTGCTGGGCTACGGGCTGCTGGCGTTCCGCGATCCGCACGGCATCCGCCCGCTGGTGCTGGGCGAGCGCGTCACCCCGGAAGGCCGCGAGTACGCGGTGGCGTCGGAGTCGGTCGCGCTCGACATCCTCGGCTTCACCCGCCTGCGCGACATCGCGCCCGGCGAGGCGGTGTTCGTGACCCAGAACGGCCAGATGCACGCGCGCCGCTGCGCCGAGGGCGCGGTGCACGCGCCGTGCATCTTCGAGTACGTCTACCTGGCGCGTCCGGACTCGATGATCGAGGACGTGTCGGTGTACAAGGCGCGCCTGCGCATGGGCGAGAAGCTCGCCGCCAAGATCCGCCAGCTGCGGCCGGAACACGGCATCGACGCGGTGATCCCGATTCCCGACACCGCGCGCACCGCCGCCAGCGCGCTCGCGCAGGAGCTCGGCGTGCCGATGCGCGAAGGCTTCGTCAAGAACCGCTACATCGGCCGCACCTTCATCATGCCGGGGCAGGGCGAGCGCCGGAAGTCGGTGCGCCGCAAGCTCAACGCGATCGGCCTGGAATTCCGCAACAAGACCGTGCTGCTGGTCGACGACTCGATCGTGCGCGGCACCACCTCGCGGCAGATCATCCAGATGGCGCGCGAGGCCGGCGCCAAGCAGGTCTACTTCGCCTCGGCCGCGCCGCCGGTGCGCTACCCCAACGTCTACGGCATCGACATGCCCGCCGCAGGCGAGCTGGTCGCGCACGGCCGCAGCGAGGAGGAAGTGCAGACGGAGATCGGCGCCGACTGGCTGGTCTACCAGGATCTCGACGACCTGGTCGCCGCGGTCGCCGAGGGCAACGAGAAGCTGAAGCGCTTCGATACCTCGTGCTTCTCCGGCGAGTACGTCACCGGCGTCGAGGACGGCTACCTCGACCAGCTCGAATTCCTGCGCTCGGACGACGCGAAGACGAAGCGGCGCAGCGCCTGAGGTCGCCTGCACGCAGGCTCCTGCGAGGTTCCGGGGCACTGTTACGCGTGTCTCCCTCTCCCGCCACCGGCGGGAGAGGGTTGGGCTGAGGTTGGCGGCGCCGTGAGGCGCCTCGCTTGCGAGACGACGCGTCGGGTCGCCAGCACACAAGCTCCTATCCGGTGAATGAGCGATGGCCGATACGACCGACCTCTTCGACGCTGCCCGGCGTTGCCTCGATTGCCGCGATCCCGCCGAAAAGGCCGCGCTGACGCGCGAGGCGGCCGCGGCGTTCGCGGACGGAGCGCTGCAGATTGCCGACGACGCCCCGCCGCCGCGGCCGATCGGCGCGCCGGGGCGGCCGCAACAGCCGCGGCTGGTCGAGCCGCGGCTGTTGCCGCGGCGCGGGCTCGGCACGGCCGATGGGCGCGCCGCGCTGGTGCACGCGGTGGCGCACATCGAATTCAACGCGATCAATCTGGCCTGGGACGCGGCGTACCGGTTCCGCGGCATGCCCGCGGACTACTACCGCGACTGGGTCGCGGTCGCCGCCGACGAGGCGCGGCACTACACGCTGCTGGCGGCGCGCCTGGCCGAACTGGGCTACGCCTACGGCGATTTCGACGCGCACGACGGCCTGTGGGAGATGGCGGAGAAGACCGCGCACGCCTGCCTCGCGCGCATGGCGCTGGTGCCGCGCGTGCTGGAGGCGCGCGGGCTGGACGTGACGCCGGGCATGATCGCGCGGCTGCGCGCGGCGGGCGACGAGGCCACCGTCGCCATCCTCGAAGTGATCCTGCGCGAGGAAGTGGCACACGTCGCCGCCGGCACGCGCTGGTTCCGCTGGTGCTGCGCGCGCGAGGAACTGGAGCCGCGGGCGACGTTCGAGCGGCTGCTGGGCGAGCACATGCGCCGGGGCTTGAAGGGACCGTTCAACCTCGACGCGCGCCGCGAAGCCGGCTTCAGCGAGGACGAGCTGCGCGCCCTGGCCTGAACGGGCGGGCGTTCGCGCGCGCCGCGTTTGCGCTTGAATCCCGGCCGCTGCGACCGTAGCTTGGTCCCATGCGTGCGGCCGCGATTTCGCGGCCGCCGCCGCGGGCCCCTGACGATGCCGCTCGAATCCTTCCATCCTGCCGTCGCGGCGTGGTTCCGCAGCGCCTTCGGCGCCGCGACGCCCGCGCAGGAGCGCGCCTGGCCGGCGATCCAGTCCGGCCGCCACGCGCTGATCGCCGCGCCGACCGGCTCCGGCAAGACCCTCGCCGCCTTCCTCGCCGCGGTCGACGCGCTGGTGCGCGAAGGTCTTGCGGGCGGCCTGCCGGACGCGACGGCGGTGGTGTACGTGTCGCCGCTGAAGGCGCTGTCGAACGACATCCACCTCAATCTCGAAGTGCCGCTGTCCGGCATCCGCGCCGAGCTGGAGCGCCTCGGCCTGCCCGACGTCGACATCCGCACCGCCGTGCGCACCGGCGACACGCCGGCGGCGGAGCGCACGCTGATGCGCAAGCGGCCGCCGCACGTCCTGGTGACCACGCCGGAATCGCTGTACGTGCTGCTCGGTTCGGATTCCGGACGGCGCATGCTGGCCGGCACGCGCACGGTGATCGTCGACGAGATCCACGCGATCGCCGCCAGCAAGCGCGGCAGCCACCTCGCGCTGAGCCTGGAGCGCCTGCAGGCGCTGTGCCCGCGGCCGCTGGTGCGCATCGGCCTGTCGGCGACGCAGAAGCCGGTCGAGGACATGGCGCGCCTGCTGGTCGGCACGCGCATCGACGGCCGCGACGCGCAGGGCTGCGAGATCGTCGACATCGGCTACACGCGCCGGCGCGATCTCGCCATCGAGGTGCCGCCGGTGCCGCTGGAAGCGGTGATGTCGAACGACGCCTGGGCGCTGGTCTACACGCGCCTCGCCGAGCTGGTCGAGGCGCATCGCACCACGCTGGTGTTCGTCAACACGCGGCGCATGGCCGAGCGCGCCGCGCGCCATCTCGGCGAACGCCTGGGCAACGAGGCGGTGGCGGCGCACCACGGCAGCCTCGCCCGCGAGCAGCGCCTCGATGCCGAGCGCCGGCTCAAGCGCGGCGAGCTGCGCGTGCTGGTCGCCACCGCGTCGCTCGAACTCGGCATCGACGTCGGCGACGTCGACCTGGTGTGCCAGATCGGCTCGCCGCACGGCATCGCCGCGTTCCTGCAGCGCGTCGGCCGCTCCGGGCATTCGGTCGGCGGTACGCCGAAGGGGCGGCTGTTCCCGCAGTCGCGCGACGATCTGGTCGAGTGCGCCGCGCTGCTCGACTGCGTGCGCCGCGGCGAGCTGGACGCGCTGCGCGTCCCGCTGTGTCCACTCGACGTGCTGGCCCAGCAGATCGTCGCCGAGGTCGCCTGCCGCGAGTGGGAGGAGGACGCGCTGTACGCCGCGTTCTGCCGCGCCTGGCCCTACGCCGCGCTGACGCGCGAGGCGTTCGACGAGGTAGTGCGCATGCTGGCCGAGGGCTTCAGCACCCGCCGCGGCGCACGTGCCGCCTACCTGCATCGCGATGCGGTACACGGCCGCCTGCGCGGCCGGCGCGGCGCGCGGCTGACCGCGCTCACCTCGGGCGGCACCATTCCCGACACCGCCGACTACGCGGTGCTGCTGGAGCCGCAGGCGCAGGTGATCGGCAGCGTCAACGAGGACTTCGCCGTCGAGAGCTCCGCCGGCGACATCTTCCAGCTAGGCAACGCCTCCTACCGCATCCAGCGCATCGAGCCGGGGCGGTTGCGCGTCGAGGACGCGCGCGGCATGCCGCCGAGCATTCCGTTCTGGCTGGGCGAGGCGCCGGGGCGCAGCGACGAGTTGTCGGCGGGCGTCGCGCGCCTGCGCGAAGAGGTCGAGCGACGGCTCGCCGGCGCGAACGCCGGGGAAGAGGAAGGCCTCCCTCTCCGGGAGAGCGCGGAAGCCGCCGATGAACCCCGCTCACCTCGGGAGAGGGGCAGGGGTGAGCGCCCGGTGTCACCAGAAGGCCCCGCTCCGGCCGAACCCTTGCCCCCAACCCCGCTCGCGATGGGAGAGGGGAGCGGTGCGAGTGCCGTCGCCTGGCTGGTCGACGAGGTGGGCATTGCGCCCGCCGCGGCGCGCCAGCTCGTCGAGTACCTCGCGCGCGCCCGCGCCGCGCTCGGCGCGCTGCCGACGCAGCGCGTGCTGGCGATGGAGCGCTTCTTCGACGAATCCGGCGGCACCCAACTGGTGATCCACGCGCCGCTCGGCAGCCGCATCAACAAGGCGTGGGGGCTGGCACTGCGCAAGCGCTTCTGCCGCAAGTTCAACTTCGAGCTGCAGGCCGCCGCCACCGAGGACGCGATCGTGCTGTCGCTGTCCACCAGCCACAGCTTCCCGCTGATCGACGTCGCCAGGTATCTGCATTCGTCCAGCGTGCGCGACGTGCTGGTGCAGGCGCTGCTGGGCGCGCCGCTGTTCCCGGTGCGCTGGCGCTGGGCGGCGACCACCGCGCTGGCGCTGCCGCGCTTCATCGGCGGCAGCAAGGTGGCGCCGCAATTGCAGCGCATGAAGAGCGAGGACCTGCTGGCCACGGTGTTCCCCGACCAGGTCGCCTGCGCGGAGAACATCGTCGGCGAGCGCGAGGTGCCCGATCATCCGCTGGTGCGCCAGACGCTGGACGACTGCCTGCACGAGGCGATGGACCTCGGCGGCCTGATCCGCCTGCTGCGCGCGCTGGAATCCGGCGCGGTGTGCGTGATCGCGCGCGACCTGCCCGAGCCTTCGCCGCTGGCGGCGGAAGTGCTGGGCGCGCGCCCGTACGCCTTCCTCGACGACGCGCCGCTGGAGGAGCGCCGCACCCAGGCCGTGCTCAGCCGGCGCTGGAGCGACCCGGAAAGCGCCGCCGACCTCGGCCGCCTCGATCCGCCGGCGATCGAGGCGGTGCGCGCGGAGGCCTGGCCGGAGGCGCGCGACGCCGACGAACTGCACGAGGCGCTGATGGGCGTCGCCTTCCTCACCGTCGAGGAAACCGCGCGCGACGCGGCATGGCCGACGCTGCTGCAGGCGCTCGCCGCCGACGGCCGCGCGACGCGGCTGGCGCTGCCGCGCGAATCCGGCGCGGCGCTGTGGGTCGCGACCGAGCGCGTGCCGATGCTGCGGGCGGCGCACGCGGACGCGCGGCCGCAGCCGGAGGTGCGCGTGCCGGACGAGTTCGCGCAGGCGGCGTGGACGCGCGAGGACGCACTGGTCGAGATCGTGCGCGCGCGCCTGACCGCACTGGGCCCGACCACGGCCGCCGCGATCGCCGCCTCGCTGCAGGTCGCGGCAGGCGACGTCAATGCCGCGCTGCTGCGGCTCGAATCGGAAGGCTACGCGATGCGCGGGCGCTTCACGCCCGAGGCGGCCGAGGACGAGTGGTGCGAACGCCACCTGCTGGCGCGCATCCACCGCTACACCGTGCACCGGCTGCGCCGCGAGATCGAGCCGGTCGAGGCGCGCGACTTCATGCGCTTCCTGTTCGAGTGGCAGCACGCCAGCCCGCGCACGCAGGTGGCCGGGCCGGAGGCGCTGGCCGGCGTCGTCGCCCAGCTCGAAGGCTACGAAGCCGCGGCGGCCGCGTGGGAAGCCGAACTGCTGCCCGCGCGCATCCCCGACTACAGCATCGCCTGGCTGGACGATCTGTGCCGCTCGGGCCGCCTCGCCTGGACGCGGTTGAAGGGGCGCGCGGCCGCGGCGGCGGGGCGCGCCGCCGGTCCGGTGCGCGGCACGCCGATCGTGCTGCTGCCGCGCCGCGCGTTGGCGCTGTGGACGTCGCTGGCCACGCCGGCGCCGGCGCACCCATCCTCGCGCGCGCAGGCGGTGCTGCAGCATCTCGATGCCCGCGGCGCCTCGTTCTTCGACGAGATCGCCGATGCCACGCGCCTGCTGCAGACGGAACTGGAGGACGCGCTGGGCGAACTGGTCGCACGCGGGCTGGCGCACGCGGACAGCTTCGCCGGCCTGCGCGCGCTGCTGGTGCCGGCCTCGAAGCGGCCGTCGGCGCACGGCCGCCGCGGCCGCCGCGTACCGCTGTTCGGCATCGCCGACGCGGGGCGCTGGGCGCCGATCCGCGCGGCGGAATCCGCCGCGCCCGCGCACGACGGTTTCGACGCCGACACGCTGGAGCACGTCGCGCGCACGCTGCTGCGCCGCTACGGCGTGGTGTTCTGGCGCCTGCTCGAGCGCGAGGCGGACTGGCTGCCGCCGTGGCGCGAGCTGCTGCGCATGTATCGCCGGCTGGAAGCGCGCGGCGAGATTCGCGGCGGCCGCTTCGTCGCCGGCTTCGTCGGCGAGCAGTTCGCGCTGCCGGAGGCGGTCGGCCTGCTGCGGCAAACCCGCGCGCGGCCGGGCGCGAGTGAACTGGCGTGCGTGTCGGCCTGCGATCCGCTCAACCTGGTCGGCATCCTCACGCCGGGTGCGCGCGTGCCCGCGGTGGCCGGCGCGCGCGTGCTCTACCGCGACGGCGTGCCGGCGGCGGCGCTCAGCGGCGGCCAGGTGGTGTTGCTGGACGAGACGCTGGCGCCGGAGCAGCGGCGCGCCGCGCGCCGCGCATTGCTGCGCGAGCCCGGAGCCATGCCTCCCCTCGAAACCACGTAGCGTGAGCGGAGCGCACGTGGCCCTTCGCAGCGGACGCGCCCGCCGCGGCCGTGCGCGGAGCGCACGCTACCAGCGGCCTGTGCGGCTCAGCGCAGCGGCAGCCCGCGCAGGTCGACGCCGCCGGCGTCCACGCGCAGTACGGAACCCTGTTCGTACCAGTCGCCCAGCACGACGCGTTGCGCAGGCGCGCCGTCGAGCGCGAAGTCGTGCACGGCGGGGCGGTGCGTGTGGCCGTGGATCATGCGGCGCACGCCGGCGGCGCGCAGCGCCGCGGCCACCGCCTCGGCGTTGACGTCCATGATCGCGTAGTCGGCGCTGCGCGTGTGCGCGCGGCTGGCGGCGCGCGCCTGCTCGGCGAACGCCTTGCGTGTGGCCAGCGGTTGCGCAAGGAATCGCCGCTGCCACTGCGGATCGCGCACCTGGCGGCGGAACGCCTGGTAGGCCGCATCGTCGGTGCACAGCGTGTCGCCGTGCAGCAGCAGGGTCGGCGTGCCGCAGAGGTCGACCACGCTGCCGTCGGCGAGCAGGTCCATGCCGGCGCGGCACGCGTAGTCCTCGCCAAGCAGGAAGTCGCGGTTGCCGGCGATGAAGCGCACCGGCACGCCGGCTTCGCGCACACCGCGCAGCGCGGCGGCGACGCGCGCCGGCAGCTCGGCGTCGTCGTCGTCGCCGACCCAGGCCTCGAACAGGTCGCCGAGGATGTACAGCGCGTCGGCCGCTCGCGCCTCGTCGGCGAGGAAGCGTTCGAACAGCGCGGTGATCTGCGGGCGCGCGTCGTCGAGATGCAGGTCGGAGATGAACAGCGTCGCCACGCGCTCAGCGCTTCTTTCCGGCGGCGGGTTTGGCCTCGGGCGCGGGCGCCGCGGACGCCTGCGCCAGCAGCTCGGCCTTCTCGATCACCACCAGCGGGCGCGGCACGTCGCCGGCGAACGGACCCTGCGGCGCGGTCGGCAGGTCCTGGATCTTGTCGACCACCTCCATGCCGGCGACCACCTTGCCGAACACGGCGAAGCCCCAGGTCAGGCCGCTCTGGTTGCTGACGTAGTCGAGGCGCGGGTTGTCCACCACGTTGACGAAGAACTGCGCGGTGGCCGAATTCGCGTCCGCGCCGCGCGCCGCGGCGATGGTGCCGCGCAGGTTGCTGAGGCCGTTGTCGGCCTCGCTGGCGATCGGCGCGCGCGTGCGCTTCTGCGTCAGGTCGCGGGTGAAGATGCCGCCCTGGATCAGGTAGCCCTTGATCACGCGATGGAAGGTGGTGCCGTCGTAGAAGCCGTCCCGCACGTACTGCAGGAAGTTGGCGACGGTCTTCGGCGCGCGGTCCGGGAACAGCTCGACGGTGACGTCGCCCATGCTGGTGCGCAGCAGCACGCGCGGGTGCTCCGGCGACGAGGCCTCGATCGTCGGCTTGGTCGCGGGCGGCGTCGGTGCCGGTGCCGCCGGCTTGCCGGTCTGCGCGAAGACGGTCGCGGGAACGGTAAGGGCAAGGGCGAGGATCAGGCGTTCGAGCATGGGGCGTACCTGCGGAGGCATCCCCGCATGATACGCAGGAGGGACTGAATCGCACATCCTCGGAGGCCGCTTCGTCGGCAAGCGGCCGGGAACGACGAACCTTTTGCCCGCCTGCGCCCTCTCTGACAGGAGTCAAGAACCGGCGCGCGTTCCGCGGCAAGGTTGGCGGGCGAACACGACCGGGTGCTTCGGTTGCGAGCGGCCGGGTGGCGCGGCGGCAGTCGTCATGGCCGTGCGGCCAGCCCGCGCGTGGCCGGGTTGCCCGATCCGGACACAAGCGACCGCGCGTCGATGCCCATGCCTGCGACCACCCCACTTCCCGGCGGACTCAGCAGTGCGGAAGCACGGCGCAGGGCGGCTGCCTTCGGTGCAAACGCGGTGGAAGAGGCGCCGCCGCCACGGTGGCGGTTCCTGCTCGCGCGGTTCTGGGCACCGGTGCCGTGGATGCTCGAGGTGGCGATCGTGCTGCAGATCGCGCTCGGCGAATACGTCGAGGCGACGGTGATCGGCGCGCTGCTTCTTTTCAATGCCGCGCTCGGCTGGATCCAGCAGGGGCGGGCGGATGCGGCGTTGACACTGCTGAAGCAGCGGCTCGCGCCGACCGCGCTGGTACTTCGCGACGGCGCCTGGGCGCGACGCCCCGCCGCGGAACTCGTTCCCGGCGACGTGGTGCGCCTGCCGCTCGGCGCGCTGGTTCCCGCCGATGTCCGCATCGTGTCGGGGACGGTGTCGGTCGACCAGTCGGCGTTGACGGGCGAGTCCATGCCCGTCGATGCGGAGAGCGGCGGCGCTGTCTACGGCGGATCGCTGGTGCGCCGCGGGGAGGCCGTGGCGGAAGTGACGGCGATCGGCGCTAATACCTACTTCGGCCGCGCGCTCGAGCTGGTGCGCATCGCCCATGCCGCCAGCACCGAACAGGCCGCGGTGTTCGCCGCGACGCGCAACCTGGCCGTCGTCAACGGCGCAATCGCGACGCTCGGTATCGCCTACGCCTACCTGATCGCGATGCCCGCCGGCAGTCTGATCGGTTTCGCGCTGACGGCGCTGCTCGGCACGGTCCCGGTGGCGCTGCCGGCGACGTTCACGCTCTCCGCCGCCCTCGCGGCGCGCGCGCTCGCGCAGCGCGGGGTGCTGCTGACGCGGCTGTCGGCGGCCCACGAGGCCGCCGCGATGGACATCCTGTGTGCCGACAAGACGGGCACGTTGACGCAGAACGCCATGGCCGTGGTCGATGTTCGCGCCATGGCGGGCGTCGCTCGCGAGCGGCTGTTGGCGCTGGCGGTGCTTGCCAGCTCCGAGGCGGATCAGGATCCGATCGATGCCGCGATCCATCGCGCGGCGCAAGGCGTCGCGAGCACGTCCGGCGCGCGCCTGCAGCGCTTCATTCCGTTCGATCCGGCCACCAAGGTGGCGGAGGCACTCGTCACCGACGCGAACGGCAGCGAGCTGCGGATCGTCAAAGGCGCGTTCGACGCCATCGCCACGAGGGCATCGGTGCCGCCGGAAAGCCGGAGCATGGTCGACGCGCTCGCCGCAGACGGACATCGCGTGATTGCGGTGGCGGCCGGACCGCCGGCGGCGATGCGCCTCGCCGGGCTGATCGCGATCAGCGACCCGCCGCGCGAGGACGCCGCGCAGCGGCTCGATGAGCTTCGCGCCCTCGGCGTGCGCACGATCATGGTGACCGGCGACTCGCCGGCGACCGCGGCGGCGATCGCGCACAAGATCGGCATCGCCGGCGAGGTGCGCCGCGCCGCAGATACACCCGATCCGATTGGCGACGACACGGTCGGGGTGCTCGCC
Source organism: Mizugakiibacter sp. (assembly GCF_039680435.1). NCBI lineage: Bacteria > Pseudomonadati > Pseudomonadota > Gammaproteobacteria > Lysobacterales > Rhodanobacteraceae > Mizugakiibacter > Mizugakiibacter sp. Next base: position 13,493 of record NZ_JBDKSX010000058.1, read on the forward strand.
CGCGTGCTGCCGGAGCAGAAATATCGACTGGTGCGGGCGCTGCAGGCGCGCGGGCACGTGGTCGGCATGTGCGGCGACGGCACCAATGACGCGCCGGCGCTGCGGCAGGCGCAGATCGGCATCGCCGTCGCCTCGGCGACGGATGCGGCGAAGGCGGCGGCCGGCATGGTGCTCACCGAGCACGGATTGGCCGGCATCGTCGACGCCGTGCGCACCGGCCGCGCCGGTTTCCGGCGGCTGCTGACCTACGTGCTGGCGATGCTGGTGAAGAAGATCGAAATCGTGCTGCTGCTGGCGGCCGGCCTGCTGCTGACGAAGCACGCGCTGCTCACGCCGGCGCTGATGGTCCTGCTGTCGGTCGTGAACGACCTGTCGAGCATGTCGCTGACCGTGGACCGCGCCGGCGACGTGCCGGCACCGGCGGTCTGGCGCATGCGCGGCATTACCGGTGCTGCCATGGCCTTCGGTGCCTGCAAGCTGGCGTTCTCGATGGCAGTCATCGCCTTCGGCAAAGGTGCGCTCGATCTCGGGGCAGGGGCGCTGCAGACGCTCGCCTTCGCAGCCGTTGCGTTCGGCAACCAGGCTTTGGTGTATGTCCTGCGCGAGCGGCGGCACCTTTGGGCGTCGCTGCCGAGCCCGTGGGTGCTCGCGGCCACGGCCGCGGATACCGCCCTGGTCGTGGCGGTCGCCGTGCGCGGCGTCCTGACCGCGCCGCTGGGCGGTGCCGCCCTGCTGGCGCTGGCGGCCGCGTCCGTCGGCTTCGCCCTGGTACTGGATCAACTGAAAGGCCCGATTCTCAGAACTTTCGGCATTCCCTGAGCGCGTCTTGCGCGATGCCGTGAACGATGCGCGGCGGGCTAGGGCGAGGCGATCTCCAGCGCCGCGCCGAGGTCGGCGAAATGGCCGCGCTCCTGCTCGAGGTCGGCGACGGTCAGCGGATGCTGCTCGAGCCAGGCGGCGGGCAGGGCGATGCGCAGCTTGCGCGCGCTGGCGCGGGCGGCGAGGGCGGGCAGCGGCTCGGCGCGGCGGGCGCGGCGCAGCAGCACGGCCAGGCGCAGCAGGGTGGCGATGCGCCGGGCGGGCAGGCGGTAGCGCGCGGGCAGGCCGGCGAGCAGTTCGAGCTCGGGCTTGCGGCGGTGGCATTCGACGATCGCCGCCAGCATCTGCTGGTCCTGGCGGCTGAAGCCGGCGAGGTCGGAGTTGCGCAGGATGTAGCCGGCGTGGCGGTGGTGCTGGCTGTGCGCGATGGCAAGGCCGATCTCGTGGATGCGCGCGGCCCAGGACAGCCATTCGCGCGCTTCCTCGTCCAGTTCCCAAGCCGGCGCCACCGCATCGAACAGCGCCAGCGCGGTCGCTTCGACGCGCTCGGCGTGCGTGCGGTCGACGCCGTAGCGCCGCGCCAGCGACTCGACGGTCGCCGCGCGCGGGTCGCTGCCGGCGGCGCGGCCGAGCATGTCCCACAGCAGGCCTTCGCGCATCGCGCTCTCGCACACCTGCAGCACGTCGATGGCCAGCGCGTCGAACGCGGCTTCGAGGATGGCAATGCCGCCGGCGATCACCGGCACGCGCTCCTCGGCCAGGCCCGGCAGGCGGATGCGGTCGACGTGCCCGGCGGCGAGCACGGCCTCGCGCAGCACCGCCAGCGCCGGGCGGGTGATGCCGCGCTCGGACAGCTCCAGCGCCTGCACCGCGGTGCCGATCGCCTTGGCGGTGCCGGACGAGCCGTAGGCCTCGCGCCAGCCGGCGCTGCGGTAGTCGGCGGCGAACTGCTGCAGCAGCACGCCGATTTCGCGCTGCGCGTGCTGCCAGCGCTTGCGGCTGAGCTTGCCGCCGGGGAAGAAGCGCAGCGTCGAGGCGACGCAGCCGATCTGCACGCTCTCGGTGTGCAGCGGTTCGAGCTGGCGGCCGATGATGAACTCGGTGCTGCCGCCGCCGATGTCGATCGCCAGCCGCTGGTGGCGCGAGGCCGGCAGCCCGCGCGCCACGCCCTGCCAGATCAGGCGCGCCTCCTCGCGGCCGGAGACGACCTCGATGGGATGGCCGAGCGCGGTTTCGGCGGGCACCAGGAACGCCTGCGGCGCGCGCAACTGGCGCACGGTGTTGGTGGCGACCGCGCGCACGTGGTGCAGCGGCAGGCCGGCGATGCGCTGGCCGAAGCGCGCCAGCGAGGCCAGCGCGCGCGCGCGGTGCTCGGCGTCCAGCGTGCCGTCGGCGCGCAGGCCGGCGGCGAGGCGCACGCTGTCGCGCAGGCGGTCGATCACGCGCGGCTCGCCGTGCTGGTAGCGCGCGACCACCAGGTGGAAGCTGTTCGAGCCGATGTCGATGGCGGCCAGCAGCTCGCCGTCCTGCAGGCCCGCCGCGGCGGCGGCGTTCGCGGGTTCGGCGTCCTGCGCCGGCACGATGTCGTTGCTGCGGCTCATGCGCGTCGTCGCCTCAGCCGGTCAGCTTCGCCAGCAGCGCCTGCTGCGCGGAATGCGGCATCGCCTCGCCCGGCTCGACGCGCGCGTAGCGGCCGTCCGCGCCCAGCGTCCACGCCTGCGTGTTGTCGGCGAGGTAGTTGGCCAGCGCCTCGTCGTAGACGCGCCCGGCCAGCTCGGGATCGAGGATCGGGAAGCACACCTCGATGCGGCGCAACAGGTTGCGCTCCATCCAGTCGGCGCTGGCGCAGTACAGCTCGGGCTCGCCGGCGTTGGCGAACCAGTACACGCGGCTGTGTTCGAGGAAGCGGCCGACCAGCGAGCGCACGCGGATGCGCTCGGAGACGCCCGGCAGCCCCGGACGCAGCGTGCACGCGCCGCGCACGATCAGGTCGATCTCGACGCCGGCGCCGGAAGCGCGGTACAGCGCCTCGACCACGCTGGCCTCGTTGAGCGCGTTGATCCTGGCGATGATGCGCGCCGGCTTGCCCTCCAGCGCGTGGCGGGTTTCGCGCTCGATCTTCGCCATCAGCTCGCGGTGCAGCGTGAACGGCGACTGCAGCAGGCGCTTGAGCTTGATCACCGGGCCCAGCCCGGACAGTTGCTGGAATACCTTGTGCACGTCCTCGCCGATCTCCGGATGCGCGGTGATCAGGGCGAGGTCGGTATACAGGCGCGCAGTGGTCTGGTTGTAGTTGCCGGTGCTGAGGTGCGCGTAGCGGCGCAGCCGGCCGCCCTCGCGGCGCACCACCAGCAGCATCTTGGCGTGGGTCTTGTAGCCGACCACGCCGTACACCACCTGCACGCCGGCTTCCTGCAGGCGGTTGGCGAGGTGGATGTTGGCGGCTTCGTCGAAGCGCGCGCGCAGTTCGACCACCACGGTGACGTCCTTGCCCGCGCGCGCGGCTTCGACCAGGTAGCCGACCAGCGGCGAATCCTGGTCGACCCGGTACAGGGTCTGCTTGATCGCCAGCACGTTCGGGTCCTGGCTGGCCTGGCGCAGCAGCTCGACCACCGCGCCGAACGATTCGTAGGGATGGTGCAGCAGGATGTCGCGCTGCGCGACCGCGTCGAACACGCTGGCGCCCTCCACCGCCAGCGCCGGCGGCATGCGCGGGATCAGCTTGGGGAACTTCAGGTCGGGACGGTCGAGCTGGTCGTAGATCGCGATCACGCGATTGATGTTGACCGGCCCGGCGCAGCGGTAGATGTCCTGCTCGTCCAGCTCGAAGTTCGCCATCAGCATGTCGGCGATCGGCTTCGGGCAGTTCTCGGCGATCTCCAGCCGCACCGGCCGCGCATAGCCGCGTCCGATCAATTCCTCGCTGAGCGCGCTGGCGAGGTTCTCGACTTCCTCCTCCTCGACCACCAGCTCGCTGTTGCGGGTGACGCGGAACTGGTAGGCGCCCTTGACGCGGAAGCCCGGGAACATCTCGTCGGCGAAGTGGTTGAGCAGGCCGGACAGGAACACGAAATCGCAGCCGGGCTCGGCGACCTCGGCCGGCAGCCGGATGATGCGCGGCAGCGAGCGCGGCGCGCGCACCAGCGCGATGTGGCCTTCGCGGCCGAACGCGTCGCGGCCTTCCAGCACCACCGCGATGTTCAGGCTCTTGTTGAGGATGCGCGGGAACGGATGCGCCGGGTCGAGGCCGAGCGGCGACAGCACCGGCAGGATCTCGTTCTGGAAATAGCCCTGCAGCCAGCGCTTCTGCTTGACCGTCCACTTGTCGCGGGTGAGGAAGCGGATGCCCTCGGCGGCCAGCGCCGGCTGCAGCGCGTCGCGCCACAGCGCGTACTGGGCCTGCACCAGTTCCAGCGTGCGTTCGCGGATGCGCGCCAGGATTTCGGAAGGCGGCAGGCCATCCGCGCCGGGGCGGGCGTCGCCGAACGCGACGTGCTGCTTGAGGATCGCCACGCGCACCTCGAAGTACTCGTCGAGGTTGGTGGTCGAGATGCACAGGTAGCGCACGCGTTCCAGCAGCGGCGTGGCGGGATCGCGGGCCTGCGCCAGCACGCGGAAGTTGAACTCCAGCGCGGCCAGTTCGCGGTTCAGGTACAGCTCGGGAGTGCTGAGGTCGGGCGCCTGGGTCATGTCCGTTGTTCCACGGGTCCGGGCAGCATGGCCGCGCCTGCCGCAGGGCGCAAGCCGGGGCGGGATCAGTCCTCGTCGGCGCCGGGTTCGAGCACGCGCGCGGCGCCGAACGCGCAGGCGAAGGTCGAGCCCTTGCCGATCTCGCTGGCGATTTCGAGGCGCGCATCGTGCAGCGCCAGCACGTGCTTGACGATCGACAGGCCGAGGCCGGTGCCGCCGGTTTCGCGCGAGCGGCTGGAGGAGACGCGGTAGAAGCGCTCGGTCAGGCGCGGGATGTGCTGCGCGGGGATGCCGTAGCCGCTGTCGCTGACCGCGAACGTCGCGCCGTCCGGCGTGCGCGACCAGCGGATCGCGATGCGCCCGCCGGCCGGCGTGTAGCGCACCGCGTTGCTGACCAGGTTGGAGAACGCGCTGTGCAGGTCCCTGGGCGAGCCGAGCAGGTCGGCATCGTTCGCGCTTTCCAGGCTTATCTGGTGGCGGCCCTGGCTGAGCGCTTCGGCTTCCTTGCGCAGCGTCGCCAGCAGCGGCGCCATCGCCACGTGTTCCTCGGGCAGGCGCTCCCGGGTTTCCAGCCGCGACAGCGTCAGCAGGTCCTCGACGATCTGGCCCATGCGCTTGGACTGCGTGCGCATCTCGGCCAGCACCGGCGCCAGCGCCGGCACGTCCTCCGGTTCGAGCAGCTCGAGGTAGCCGTGGATAACGGTCAGCGGCGTGCGCAGTTCGTGCGAGACGTTGGCGACGAAATCGCGGCGGATCTGTTCGAGGCGGGTCAGCGCGCTGATGTCGCGCACCATCAGCAGGCACTCGCCGCCGGCCAGCGGGATGCGCGCGAGGCTGACCTGCGCGGCGGGGTCGCCGGGCGCAGGCACCTCGTTCAGCGGCAGCTCGCGATGCTGCCGCAGCCACGCGCCGACCGGCCCGGCGCCGAGCCGCTCGGCGAGGTCGATGCCGCGGTCGCGCGGATGGACCAGCCCGAGCAGGCGCTCGGCGGCGTGGTTGAACCAGCGCACGCGGCCGTCGCGGTCGAGCAGCACGACGCCGTCGGGCAGGGCGCCCGCGGCGTTGCGCAGCGCGCGCATCTGCGCGGCCAGGCGGCGCGCGCGCGACAGCCGCGTGCGCTCGCTCTGCTGCTCGGCCACGACGCGCGCGTTCGCGGTCATGCGCGCAGCTTCCTCGCGGGCAAGCCGCCGCAGCGTCCACGCCAGCGCAGCGAGCGCGGCCAGCGCCAGCGCGGCGGCGGGGTGGCCGTATGCCCGGCCGGCGCCCCACGCCGCCGCCATCGTCGCAGCGAGCGCGAGGGCGAGCGCGGTCGTGCGGCGGGCGGGCATGCGCGGTTCAGGGGCTTGCCGAGAAACGGTATCCGGCGCCGCGCACGGTCTGCACCAGGCCGTCGAGCCGGTACGGTTCCAGCGTCTTGCGCAGGCGGCGGATGTGCACGTCGATGGTGCGCTCCTCGACGTACACGCTGCCGCCCCAGACGTGGTCGAGGAGCTGGGCGCGGGTGTACACGCGCTCGGGGTGGGTCGCGAAGAAGTAGAGCAGGCGGTACTCGGTGGGGCCGATCGCCACCGCTTCGTCGCCGGCGAACACGCGGTGCGCGGGGCCGTCGATCTTCAGGCCGCCGACCTCGACCACGCCGGTGCCGTCGTCGCCATGGCTGCGCCGCAGCACCGCCTTGATGCGCGCCAGCAGCTCGCGCGTCGAGAACGGCTTGACCACGTAGTCGTCGACGCCCGCCTCCAGCCCGCTGACGCGATCGGTTTCCTCGCCGCGCGCGGTCAGCATGATGATCGGCACCTCGCGGGTGAGCTCTTCCCTGCGCAGGCGCCGCGCCAGCTCCAGGCCGCTGGTGCCGGGCAGCATCCAGTCAAGCAGGATCAGGTCGGGCACCTTCTCGGCGATCGCGTGCTGGGCCTCGCGCGCGTCGGCGGCGTGCGCCGGCTCCATGCCCGCCTTGCGCAGCGCGAAGGCGACCATGTCGCGGATCGAGGCCTCGTCTTCGACGATCAGGATGCGCTTCTGCACGCGTCCACCTTGGTTCCCTGTGACGCCTTTATTGCAGCGGCTCAATATTACGCCGCGATGACACGCCGCGGCGGCGCGCCGCTCAGCCGCCGCCGAAGGTCAGTTGGCCCTGGTCGTCGGTGCGGGTGCCGCGGCGGCGCAGCTCGAGCACGATCGGGGTCAGGTCGGCGATGCGCGCGTCGACGCGCGCGCGGGTGTAGTAGTCGAGGTCGGGCTTGGCGGCCAGCCGCTTGAGCTGCGCCAGCGCGTCTTCCGGCCGTCCGGACAGGTAGGTGGCGTCGGCGTAGGCCTCGGCGGCGCGGTCGAGGTCGCCGGCCACGTCGCAGGCGCGGCCGTAAGTCGAGTAGAGATTCGGATCCTCGGAAGCGTCGAGCAGCGGCTTGAGCAGCGCGGCGGCCTTGCGCGCGGGTTCCGGCTTGGCGTTGTCGAGCAGGGCGCGCGCATAGGGCAGGGCGATCGCCGGGTTGTCCGGCGAGTCGGCGGCCAGGTCGGCGTACTGGGCCAGCGCGGCGTCGCGGCGGCCGGCGTTGGAGGCGGCGTCGGCCATCGCCAGGCGCAGCGGCAGGTTGTCCGGGTCTTTCCGCAGCAGCGGCGCCAGCGTTTCCGCGGCCTGGGCGGCGCGTCCGCTGCGGGTCAGCGCCAGCGCGTAGCCGTAGCGGTTGGCGACGCTGTCGAAGCCGGGCGTGTGGTCGAGGTTCTGCGCGTAGTAGACGGCGAGGCTGCGCGCGTCGTCGGAAGCGAGCACGCGCACGCGCTCGCGCATCAGCGCGTAGAAACTTGCGCCGGCCGCCGCCGGCCTGGCGGCGGCGCGCGTGTGCGGGGCGAGCAGGCTGCCGCGATCATGGACGTAGGGCAGCGGAATCAGCTGGTCCTCCCAGCGCGTGTCGCCGGCGGCGAGCCGCGGCGCGTCGCCGCGCGCCTGTTCCTCGATCACGTGCGCGCGCGCCTTGGCGTCGCTGATGCGCGAAGTCGTCACCGGGTGCGTGCGCAGCAGTTCGGGCACGTCGCCCTCGCCGCCGCCGGGGCGCAGCGCGGCCAGCATGCGGCCGAAGAAATCGGCCATCGCTTCGGGGTCGAAGCCGGCGCGGGCGAGGGTCTGGATGCCGACGCGGTCGGCCTCGGCCTCGTCGGCGCGGGTGAAATTGATCTGCTGCTGCAGCAGCAGCCCCTGGCCGGCGGCGAGGATGCCGATCGGCGCGTCGCCGCTGGTATGCGCGCTGGCCAGGATCGCGCCGAGGATCGCCAGCGCCATCAGCGGCGTGGCCTTGCGCGAGGCCTCGAACGCGCGCGCCAGGTGGTTCTGGCTGATGTGGCCGATCTCGTGGGCGATCACGCCGGCCAGCTCGCTTTCGTTGGCGGTGATGGTGATCAGGCCGGCGTTGACGCCGATGTAGCCGCCCGGCGCGGCGAACGCGTTGATCTCGTTGTCCTTGACCACGAAGAAGGTGAACTTCTGCTTGGGGTCGGCGCTGGCCGCGACCAGCCGGTAGCCCAGCGCGTTCACGTAGGCGTCGAGCAGCGGGTCGTCCACCACCAGCCCCAGTGCGCGCATCTGGTGCAGCATGCTGGAGCCGTAGGCGTCGGCTTCCTGCGGCGACAGCAGGGTGCCGGCGGAGCTGCCCATGTCCGGCAGGCGCACGTTGTCCTGCGCGCCGGCGGCGAAGCTGAGCGCGGCGGCGAGGAGGGCGGGAAGCCAGGTGCGAGGGGGCATCGGACGGCGCAGGGGAAACGTGCGGTTTCGACCACCATAACGCAGCGCGGGTTCCCCGGCCACCGCGCGCGACGGCGCGGTTTAGCCGCGGTTGCGCCGGCACCTCTTGGCTCCGGCCGCGGCCGCCCCCATCATGCGTTGCGCGCCCCGCCGCGCCCGCGGCGGGGCCTCCTCGGAGTTCCCATGCCTACCATCGAGATGTACACCACGGCCGTGTGCCCGTATTGCGTGGCGGCCAAGAACCTGCTGAAGGCGCGCGGCCTGGCCTGGCAGGAAATCCGCGTCGACACCGATCCGGCGCGGCGCGAGGAAATGCTGGCGCGCGCCGTCGGCCAGCGCACCGTGCCGCAGATCTTCGTCAATGGCCACCACGTCGGCGGCTATACCGACCTGGTCGCCGCCGAGCGCAGCGGCCGGCTGGCCGAACTGCTCACGGAGAGCGCGTGATGAACGACCGCGTCGGGCAGTTCACCGAGTTCCGCAAGCGCATGAACGAACGCATCCTGGAGCACGACAACCAGACCGTGCGCCGCTTCTTCGCGCTCGACACGCAGGCCTACAAGGACGGCGCGCTCGACGTGAAGACCAAGGAGATGCTCGGCCTGGTCGCGTCGCTGGTGCTGCGCTGCGACGACTGCATCAGCTACCACGTCGCGCAGTGCAAGGAAGCGGGGCTCGACCGCGACGAGTTCTTCGAGGTGTTCCAGATCGGGCTGGTGGTCGGCGGCTCGATCGTGATCCCGCACCTGCGCCGCGCGGTGGACTTCCTCGATCGGCTGGAAGGCGGGGTCGAGGCCGGCGCCGGTGGCTGATGGCGGCCGCGCCGCCGGTCGCTGCGACGCCGTGCCGCACGTCGCGGGCGCGGCCTGCGACCAAAGTCCGGCCGCGCCTGCGGCGCCGCGCCTTGTCCGACGGGGCGCCGGCGGGCGATAATTCCGCGTCTGTACGGGCGCATATCGGCTCGCCCGCGGCCTGACAGGAGCGGAACCTCCCATGAGCAAGCACATCGCCGTGATCCGGGGCGACGGCATCGGCCCCGAGATCATGAACGCCACCCTGCGCGTGCTGGACGCGCTCGACTGCGGCCTGACCTACGAGTTCGTCGAAGCCGGCATGGCGGCGCTGGAGAAACAGGGCGAGCTGCTGCCGCAGGCGACGCTGGACGCGATCGCGCGCCACCGCGTCGCGCTGAAGGGTCCGCTGACCACGCCGATCGGCGGCGGCTTCAGCTCGCTCAACGTCGAGCTGCGCAAGCGTTTCGACCTGTACGCCAACGTGCGCCCGGCGATCACCTTCCCCGGCACCAAGGCGCGCTACGAGAACATCGACATCATCACCGTGCGCGAGAACACCGAGGGCGCGTACCTGACCGAAGGTCAGAGCATGTCCGAGGACGGCGAGACCGCGCAGTCGCTGATCCGCGTCACCCGCCGCAGCTCCGAGCGCATCGTGCGCTACGCCTTCGAGATGGCCCGCCGCAAGGGGCGCAGGAAGGTCAGCGTGGTGCACAAGGCCAACATCATGAAGACCACCTCGGGGCTGTTCCTGAAGGTGGCGCGCGAGGTGGCCCGGGACTATCCCGAGATCGAGTGCAACGAGCTGATCGTCGACAACACCTGCATGCAACTGGTGATGAACCCGCACCAGTTCGACGTGATCGTCACCACCAACCTGTTCGGCGACATCATCTCCGACCTGTGCGCCGGCCTGGTCGGCGGGCTCGGCCTGGCGCCGGGCGCCAACATCGGCACCGAGGCGGCGATCTTCGAGGCGGTGCACGGCTCGGCGCCGGACATCGCCGGCAAGGGCGTCGCCAACCCCTGCGCGCTGCTGCTGGCCGCGGCCGACATGCTCGACCATCTCGACCTGGTCGGGCAGGGACACATCGTGCGCCGGGCGATCCGCGACACGCTGGAAGCGCGCGACCGCGTCACCCCCGACCTCGGCGGCAAGGGCAGCACCGACAGCTTCGCCGACGCGCTGGTCGAGCGCGTGCACGCGGCGCACAAAAGCGCGGCCTGAGCCCGCACCGCGGATTGCGCGCGAACGCCGCGGCCGGCGACGGTCGCGGCGTTTTCGTTGGCGGCGCGCGGCCTCAGTGGCGCAGCACGCAGACCGCGCCGCCGCCCGGCCGATAGCCGGCTGCGAGCGCCTTGTGCACGTAGTCGGCGGCGCGGCGCACCGCGTTGCGCGGTGCGGTGCCCTTGGCCAGTTCGGCGGCGATCGCCGAGGCCAGCGTGCAGCCGGTGCCGTGGCCTTCCGCCTTGAGCCGCGGATGCACGATCTCGAGCACGCCGCGCGCGTCGTAGTAGCGGTCGATCACCGTAGCTCCGCGCGCGTGGCCGCCCTTCAGCAGCACCGAGCGCGCGCCCATCGCCAGCAGCGCCTGCGCGGCGGCGTCGGCGTCGCCGCGTGTGCGGACGGCGATGCCGGTCAGCGCCTCGGCCTCCGGCAGGTTGGGCGTCAGCACGTCGGCCAGCGGGATCAGCTCGCCGACCAGCGCGTCCAGCGCGGCGGGATCGAGCAGGCGCGCACCGCTGGTGGCGAGCATCACCGGGTCGATCACCGCCCACGGCGGGCGCCGGCGGCGCAGCTCGCGCGCGACCAGGCGCACGATCGCCGCGCTGGCCAGCATGCCGGTCTTCACCGCCGCCACCGGGAAGTCGGCGAACACCGCCTCGATCTGGCTGGCGATGTGCGCCAGCGGCACCGCGTGCACGGCGCTGACGCCGCGCGTGTTCTGCGAGGTGATCGCGGTGATCGCGCAGGTGCCGTGCACGCCGCGTGCGTGCATCGCCTTCAGGTCGGCCTGGATGCCGGCGCCGCCGCCGGAGTCGGAGCCGGCGATGGCGAGGCATACCGCGGGACTCGGGGCCCGGGGCCCGGAACCCGGCTTGACGCGCGTGCGTGGCTCGACCTGCGGCTTCATGTTCGGTACGAGAAGAAATGCTCGCGATCGCGCTTTACGACGGAGAGTTCCGCGCCCCTGCCCTGGTCGCGTAGGGTGGGCTTCAGCCCACCATCGCGGTCCGCTCGCGTACGCGTTCGGTGGGCGGAAGCCCCCCCGACGCCCGCTCTACGGAATTGGACTTTTGCGAGTCTCGAGTCCCGCAACTACAGCGCCTCCGAGGCGAAGTCGGCGAGGCGCGAGCGTTCGCCGCGGCGCAGCGTGATGTGCGCGGCGTGCTGCCAGCGCTTGAAGCGGTCCACCGCGTAGGTCAGGCCGGAGGTGGTCTCGGTGAGGTAGGGCGTGTCGATCTGCTCGACGTTGCCGAGGCAGACGATCTTGGTGCCCGGACCGGCGCGCGTGACCAGCGTCTTCATCTGCTTGGGCGTCAGGTTCTGCGCCTCGTCGAGGATCAGGTAGCGGCCGAGGAAGGTGCGGCCGCGCATGAAGTTCATCGAGCGGATCTTGATGCGCGAGGCGAGCAGGTCGTTGGTGGCGGCGCGGCCCCAGGCGCCGCCTTCCTCGGGGTTGGCCAGCACTTCGAGGTTGTCGGTGAGCGCGCCCATCCACGGCGTCATCTTCTCCTCCTCGGTGCCGGGCAGGAAGCCGATGTCCTCGCCGACCGAGACCGTGGCGCGGGTCATGATGATCTCGCGGTAGCGCTGCTGGTCCATGGTCTGCGCCAGGCCGGCGGCCAGCGTCAGCAGCGTCTTGCCGGTGCCGGCGGTGCCGAGCAGGGTGACGAAGTCGACGTCGGGATCCATCAGCACGTTCAGCGCGAAGTTCTGCTCGCGGTTGCGCGCGGCGATGCCCCACACGGTGTGCGCGCTGCCGGCGTAGTCGTCCATCAGCACCATGCGCGCCTTGTCCTCCTGCACGTCCAGCACGCGCAGCTCCACGCTGTTCTCGCCGGGCAGGTACAGGCACTGGTGCGGATGCCAGTCGTCGTCCTTGCCGGGCTTCAGCTCATAGTAGGTGTGGCCGCGCTCGGACCAGGAGCGCAGCTCGGGGTGGCGGTCCCAGAAGTCCTCGGGCAGCGCCGCGTGGCCGGTGTACAGCAGCGAGAAATCGTCCAGCGCGCGGTCGTTCTCGTAGTCCTCGGCGTCGATGCCGTAGATGGTCGCCTTGATGCGCAGGTTGATGTCCTTCGACACCAGTGCGATCGCGGCCTGCGGTTGCTGCTCGCGCAGCTCCAGCACCGCGTCGATGATCTGGTTGTCGGCCTTGCCGTAACCGTTGCCGGCGCGCGCCTGGAAATACAGCCGGCCTTCGGCGCCGCCGTGACGCAGGCGGATGCCCTCGGGCGAGGCCAGCGGCAGGCCTTCCTTGATGCCGTGGCCGTTGCCGCGCTCGATCAGCTCGTTGAGGAAGCGGCTGACCTGGCGCGCATTGCGCGCGGTTTCCGAACCGCCCTTCTTCTTTTCGTCGAGTTCCTCCAGCACGGTCATCGGGATGAGGACGTCGTGTTCCTCGAAGCGGAACAGCGAGGTCGGGTCGTGCAGCAGCACGTTGGTGTCGAGGACGTAGATGCGCTTGCCGCGAGTCATGCGGGCGGGACCTCGTGCGGGTGGAAAAGCCGAAGCGGCGCCGCCGGCTCGCGACGGGCGTCGCGTCCGGGGCAGCATGGTCGGGTGCAGTCGCTCACTTGCGCGGGATGGCGTCCAGTACGGCCTGCGCGTGCCCGGGCACTTTGACGCCGCGCCACTCGCAGGCCAGCCTGCCGTCGGGGTCGATCAGGAACGTGCTGCGCACCACGCCCAGGTGGCGCTTGCCGTACAGCACCTTCTCGTGGATCACGTCGAAGGCCTTGCACCAGGCCTCGTCGGCGTCGGAAACCAGCGGAAACGGCAGGGCATGCTTGCGGGCGAAGCCGTCGTGCGACTTCGCCGAATCGCGCGAGACGCCGATCACTTCGGCCCTGCGCTTCCTGAACTCCGCATAGAGATCGCGGAAGTCCTGCGCCTCGCGCGTGCAGCCGGGCGTGTTGTCCTTGGGATAGAAGTACAGCGCCACCCAGCGACCGGCGAGATCCGCCAGCGCCAGCGTGCCGCCGTCGCTGGTGGCGCCCTTGAGCATGGGGGCGGGTTGGCCGATCGCGGGCATCGTCAGTACTTCATCGGGTCCATGATCGCGTCGAGGTTGAGCCCGTCGCAGAGTTCGAGGAAGTCGTCGCGCAGCGCGGCGATGTGGGTGTCGGACGGGATGCCGATGGTGATCTGCGCGGAAAACATGTCGGCGCCGGTCTGCATCGCGCGGTAGCGCATCGAGGCGAGCTGCTCCACGCTGATCTCGTGGTGCGAGAAGAATTCGATGATCTCGACCAGCACGCCGGCCTTGTCGCCGGCGACCACCTCGACCACGTAGGGCAGCAGGTGGCTCTGTGCGCTGCGCGGGCTGGTGCGGTAGTGGGTGATCTGCAGCTCGTCGTCGCGGGCGAGCTTGCCGAGGTTGGTTTCGAGCTTGGCGATGCCGTCCCAGGACCCCTGCGCCAGCAGCATCACCGAGACGTCGGCGCCGACCGTGGACACGCGCGCGTCGACCAGGTTGCAGCCGCAGTCGGCGATGCGCTTGACCAGCGTCAGCAGCGGCGAGCGCGCGGCGGGCGACAGCGTCTGGATCAGCAGGTGGTTCTCGGGGCCGGGACGCGAGGTGGGGCGATTCAAGGCGATGCGACCTGCGTTTGTGGCGATCCCTGGCCGGGCGCGGCGCGCCCGCGCAGTCAGCTTACTTGCCCGTGCCCGGAACCCGCAAGTAACATCGACGCATTCACCACGCCGGGATCAGCCTTGAACATCCGCGGTAGCATCTGTGCGCTGGCCACGCCGTTTCGGCCGGACGGCGCGCTCGATCTCGACGCCTATGCGCGCCTGCTCGACTACCAGATCGAGGGCGGCACCGAGGCGCTGGTCGTGGCCGGATCGACCGGCGAAGCGCACGGCCTCGACCACGACGAATACGAGCGCCTGCTCGCGTTCGCCGTGCGTCGCGTCGACCGGCGCGTAGCGGTCGTCGCCGGCACCGGCGAGGCGAGCACGCGCAAGACCGTCGCGCTGACGCGCCGCGCGCGCG
>NZ_JBDKSX010000059.1:0-23356 GCF_039680435.1 Mizugakiibacter sp.
TGCTGGCGCTGGCGAGCCGCGCCGGCTTGGGCGCCGGCAGCGCGGTGCCGCTGGACGTTGCGCCGCTGCTGGAGACGATCGACGATCTCGAGCGCGGTCCCGCGATCCTCGCCGCGCTGCTGGCCGATCCGGTCTACCGCGCGCATCTCGCCGCGCGCGGCGACGTGCAGACGGTGATGCTCGGCTATTCCGACAGCGGCAAGGACGGCGGCATCGTCGCCTCGCGCTGGGCGTTGCAGCGCGCGCAGGTGGAATTGCCGAAGATCGCGCGCGCCGCCGGCGTGCGCCTGGCGTTCTTCCACGGCCGCGGCGGCTCGATCAGCCGCGGCGGTGGCAAGACCTCGCGCGCGGTGATGGCTTCGCCGCGCGGCAGCGTCGACGGCCGCCTGCGCGTCACCGAGCAGGGCGAGGTGATCCACCGCAAGTACGGCATCCGCGCGCTGGCGCTGCGCACGCTGGAGCAGACCGTCGGCGCGGTGCTGCTGGCCAGCCTGCGCCCGCGCGCGCCGGACGCGCGCGAGGCGGCGTGGCGCGCGGCGATGGACGGGATCGCCGCGGCCGGCCGCGCGGCCTACCGCGCGCTGCTGGAATCGGAAGGCTTCGTCGCCTACTTCCGCGCCGCCACGCCGATCGACGTGATCGAGCGCATGACGCTGGGCTCGCGCCCGCCGCGGCGCGGCGTTGCCGATGGCGGCATCGAGAGCCTGCGCGCGATCCCGTGGGTGTTCGCCTGGACGCAGAACCGCGCCGGCCTGACCGGCTGGTACGGCGTCGGCAGCGCGCTGGAACGCGCCGCCGCCGCGGTCGGCGAGGCGCCGCTGGCCGAGATGGCGCGCCACTGGCCGTTCTTCCGCACCCTGCTGGACGATGTCGAGATGGTGCTGGCGAAGAGCGACCTCGCCATCGCCGAACGCTTCTCGCGGCTGGCCGGCGACGCGCACGCGCGCTTCTTCCCGCGCATCGAGGACGAATTCGCGCGCACCGTCGCGTGGATCGCGCGCCTCAAGGGCACGCGCACGCCGCTCGCCGAAGATCCGCGCCTCGCCCTGTCGATCCGCCTGCGCAATCCCTACGTCGATCCGATGAGCCTGATCCAGGCCGACCTGCTGGCGCGCTGGCGCGCGACGCAACGCCAGGACGAGGCGCTGTTCGCCGCGCTGGTCGCCACCGTCAACGGCATCGCGCAGGGGCTGCAGAACACCGGCTGAAGCGCATGCGGCGCTCGCCCGCGCACAGGCTCCTGCAAACGCGCATGGCGGGGGTCGCCTGCACGCAGGCTCCTGCAGAAGCACGCGGGCGGGAGCCTGCGTGCAGGCGACCTCTCCCGCTCGCTCAGGCCTCGAGTTCTTCCCGGCGCCGGTAGCAAGCGCAGGGTGGGCCTTGGCCCACCGTCGCTTTCGCTTGCGCATGCGTTCGGTGGGCTGAAGCCCACCCTGCGCGCTTGCTTCACTTCGCCCCACCGGGGAGAGCGTGAGGAGGCCCGATGCGGGTTGCGAGGCTCAGGCCTCGAGCTCTTCCCAGCGCCGGTAGCATGCGTCGAGCTCGGCTTGCAGCGCGGCGAGCGCGTCGTTGGCGGCGACGATGGCGGCGGCGTCCTGCCGGTAGTGCGAGGGATCGCGCATGGCGGCGCTGCGCGCGGCGATGTCCGCCTCCAGCGCCTCGATGCGCGCCGGCAACTGCGCCAGCTCGCGCGCGTCCTTGTAGCTCAGCTTGCGCCGTGCGGCTGCTGCGACTGCTGTCGCCACGGTTGCGACGGCGGGTGCTTTCGCCGCCGCCGGCGCGGCGGCTGCCGGCGCGGGCCGCTGCCGCAGCCAATCGCTGTAGCCGCCGACGTAGTCGCCGATCGCGCCGCCACCCTCCAGCACCAGCGTGCTCGACACCACGTTGTCGAGGAACTCGCGGTCGTGCGAGACCAGCAGCAGCGTGCCGCGGTAGGCGCCGAGCAGGTCCTCCAGCAACTCCAGCGTTTCCACGTCGAGGTCGTTGGTCGGCTCGTCCATCACCAGCAGGTTGGACGGCTTGGCGAACAGCCGCGCCAGCAGCAGGCGGTTGCGCTCGCCGCCGGACAGTCGCGTGATCGGCGCGCGCGCGCGTTCCGGCGTGAACAGGAAATCCTGCAGGTAGCCCATGATGTGCTTGCGCTGGCCGTCCAGCTCGATGTACTCGCGGCCCTCGGCGACGTTGTCCAGCGCACTGCGGGTGTCGTCGAGCTGCGCGCGGTGCTGGTCGAAGTAGGCGATCTCCAGTCCCGTGCCGGGCTTCACCTCGCCCGCCTGCGGCGCCAACTCGCCCAGCAGCAGCCGCAGCAGCGTGGTCTTGCCGGCGCCGTTGGGGCCGATGATGCCGATGCGGTCGCCGCGCAGGATGGTGTTGGAGAAATCGCGCACCAGCGTGCGGCCGCCCACCGCGTAGGTCACGTCGCGCGCCTCGATCACCTTGCGCCCGGAAGCCTGCGCGTCGGCCAGCGTCATGCGCGCGGTGCCGCCCGGCTCGCGGCGCGCGGCGCGCTCGCGGCGCAGCGCTTCCAGTGCGCGCACGCGGCCTTCGTTGCGCGTGCGTCGCGCCTTGATGCCCTGGCGGATCCACACCTCTTCCTGCGCCAGCTTCTTGTCGAACAGCGCGTTGGCCTGCGCCTCGGCGTGCAGGCGCTCCTCGCGGCGGCGCAGGTAGTTGGCGTAGTCGCCGGGCCAACTGGTCAGCGCGCCGCGGTCGATCTCGACGATGCGCGTCGCCAGCGCGCGCAGGAAGCGGCGGTCGTGGGTGACGAAGACGATGCTGCCTTCGAACTGGCGCAGGAATTCCTGCAGCCAGTCGATCGCCTCGATGTCGAGATGGTTGGTCGGCTCGTCCAGCAGCAGCACGTCGGGCGCATGCACCAGCGCCCGCGCCAGCAGCACGCGCCGCTTCATGCCGCCGGACAGCTTCGCGAAGTCGGCGTCGCCGTCCAGTTCGAGACGCACCAGCACCTGCGTCACGCGGCGGTCGAGGTCCCAGCCGTGGCCGGCTTCGATGCGCGCCTGCGCCGCGGCCATCGCCGCGGTGTCGCCGTGCGTGATCGCGCGGTGGTAGGCGGCGAGCAGCGCGCCGGCGTCGCCGAGGCCGGCGGCGACCACCTCGAACACGCTGCCGGTGACGTCGTGCGGCACCTCCTGCGCCAGCCGCGCGACGCGCACGCCCGCGGTCACGCGGCGCTCGCCGTCGTCCGGCGCGATCTCGCCGGCGAGCAGGCGCAGCAGCGTCGACTTGCCGGCGCCGTTGCGGCCGACCACGCAGACGCGCTCGCTCGGCTCGATGGTCAGATCGACGCCGTCGAGCAGCGGCGGACCGCCGACGCCGACGTCGACGTGGAGGAGCTGGATCAGGGGCATATGCGCATTGTACGGGCAGAAACGCGACGGGCCGCGCGAGGCGGCCCGTCGAGGGATCGAACGTGCGGGTGGCTTACTTCAGCTTGGCATCGGCGCGCAGCGCCTCGGCGCGGTCGGTCTTCTCCCACGAGAACGCGGTGAAGGTTTCGCCGTTGGCGAGCTTGACCTCGTACGGCGAACGGCCGAAGTGGCCGTAGCTGGCGGTCTGCTGGTACATCGGGTGGATCAGGTCCAGCATCTGCAGGATGCCGTACGGACGCAGGTCGAAGTGCTTGCGGATCAGTTTCTCGATCTTGTCGTCGCTGATCTTGCCGGTGCCGAAGGTGGTGACCGAGATCGAGGTGGGATGCGCCACGCCGATGGCGTAGCTGACCTGCACCTCGCAGCGGTCGGCGATGCCGGCGGCGACGATGTTCTTCGCCACGTAGCGCGCCGCGTAGGCGGCCGAGCGGTCGACCTTGGACGGATCCTTGCCCGAGAACGCGCCGCCGCCGTGGCGCGCCCAGCCGCCGTAGGTGTCGACGATGATCTTGCGACCGGTCAGGCCGCAGTCGCCGACCGGACCGCCGATCACGAACTTGCCGGTCGGGTTGATGTGGAACTTGGTGCCCTTGTGCAGCCACTTGGCGGGCAGCACCGGCTTGACGATCTCCTCCATCACGCCTTCGACCAGGTCCTTGTGGCGGACCGCGGGGTCGTGCTGCGTGGACAGCACCACGGCATCGATGGCGACGGCCTTGCCGTCCTCGTAGCGCAGCGTGACCTGGCTCTTGGCGTCCGGGCGCAGCCACGACAGCGGCGACTTCTTCGCCTTGCGCACCTTGGCCTGGCGCTCGACCAGGCGATGCGAGTAGTAGATCGCCGCCGGCATGAAGTCCCTGGTCTCGTTGGTCGCGTAGCCGAACATCAGGCCCTGGTCGCCGGCGCCCTGTTCCTCGGGCTTCTTGCGGTCGACGCCCTGGTTGATGTCCGGCGACTGCTTGCCGATCAGGTTCAGCACGCCGCAGGTCTCGCCGTCGAAGCCGACCTCGCTGGAGTCGTAGCCGATGTCGAGGATCACCTTGCGGGTCAGCGCCTCGAGGTCGATCCAGGCGCTGGTGGTGACTTCGCCCGCGACGATCGCCACGCCGGTCTTCACCAGCGTCTCGCAGGCCACGCGCGCGCGCTTGTCCTGCGCCACGATGGCGTCCAGCACGGCGTCGGAGATCTGGTCGGCGATCTTGTCCGGATGGCCTTCGGAGACCGATTCGGAGGTGAAGAGGTAGCTGCTCATCGGCGGTTATATCCTTTGATCCGGATAGATGGATGGAAAACAAGGGGCGCATGATAGCGGGAACGCGGCGGCGCTGCAGCAGGCCGGGTCAAGCCGCGTCGGCCTGCTCGCTTCCGGTTCAGGGTCGCGCCAGTCCGCGCCGCGCCGAGCGCGCCAGCAGCCGACGCTCGACCAGCGCGTACAGCAGCCACGCCGCGCCGAGGCTGAGCGCGGCGGACAGCGGAATCCGCTGCCACGCAGGCAGGTTCGTCTCCAGCAGCGCGCGCACGATCGGCCAGTGCACCAGGTACAGGCTGTAGGACAGCCGTCCCAGCCACACCGCAGGCGCCCATTCGAACAGGCGCTTGAGCGGGTGCGCGCCCGGCACCAACAGGCCGGCGATCAGCACGGCGCAGGCGAGTTCGACCGCGGTCAGGCCGACGCCGTAGGTCGACAGCGCGTGGCTGGACAACCGACGCGTGGCGAGCAGCAGCGCCAGCAGCGCCAGCGTCGTCGCCCACGGCGCCCAGCGCCGCGCGCCGGTGCTTTGCAGCAGCGCGGCGCCGCGACGGCTGGCCGCGGCGATCGCCAGGCCCGCGCCGATCAGGAAGCCGAACGCGCAGACGTCGGTGGCGTAATAGAGGTACTGCACCGGCTGCGGATGGTCGCGCACCAGCGCCACCGCCAGCGACCGCCACGCCGCCGCGGCGAGGATGCCGAGCGTCGCCAGCGCGGCCAGCCCGCGCCCGCGCGCGACGCGCCAGGCCAGCCAAAGCAGCAGCGGCCACAGGAAGTAGAACTGCTCTTCCACCGCCAGCGACCAGGCGTGGCCGAGCGCGTCCGGGCTGTGGAAGGCGATGATCGTCCAGTTGCCGATGTACGACGCCGCGAAGACGACCTCGTACAGGCTCGGTTCGAGCAGCGCCACGCCGCCGAAGGCGACGCGCAGCGCGAGGAACGCCAGCAGCACGACCAGCAGCGGCGGGAACAGGCGCTCGAAACGGCGCACGTAGAACGCGCCGAAGCGGATGGTGTCATCGGCGAGCAGGCGCTCCAGCAGCAGCGAGGTGATCAGGAACCCGCTCAGCACGAAGAACAGGCGCACGCCGATGAAGCCGCCCCAGAAGCCCGGCGTCTCCGCGTTGTACAGCGCGACCAGCGCGATCGCCAGCGCGCGCACGCCGTCCAGCGCCGGCGCGTAGCGCAGCGTGAAGACGGACGAGGCGCGGGTCGCGTGCGCGTTGGCGTCGGCAGGGGCCCCCATCCGCGCAGCATACGCCGGCGAGATAGCGGCCGGCAGCGGGGCGGCGCGGCCCAGGCCGCGTGGTCCGCAGGAGCCTGCGTGCAGGCGACCCGAACGTGCGCGCGGCCCGCACGATCTTGCCTTCCGCGTCCCCCGCAGTCCCGGTCGCGAGCACGCTCGCTCCTGCGCATCGCGATGTGTCCGCGTGTAGGAGCCTGCGTGCAGGCGACCCGCTTTCAGGCTGCGCGCGCGTAGCCCGCTTCCAGCGCGTCGAAGTAGTCGCGGGTAAGGCGCATCTGTTCGGTAGCGCTCTCGGCGCGGTTGGCGACGGCGCGGAAGGCGGCGTTCTCGGGGCGGTCCTTGGCGTACCAGCCGAGGTGCTTGCGCGCGATGCGCACGCCCTGCGGCTCGCCGTGGAACGCATACAGGTGTTCGAGGTGGCCGAGCAGGATGTCGCGCACTTCGGCGGGGCCGGGCTCGGGCAGCGTCTCGCCGGTGGCGAGGTAGTGGGCGATCTCGCGGAAGATCCACGGCCGGCCCTGCGCGGCGCGGCCGATCAGCAGCGCGTCGGCGCGCGTGGACTCGAGCACGCGGCGCGCCTTCTGCGGCGTGTCGATGTCGCCGTTGGCGCAGACCGGGATGCGCACCGCCGCCTTCACCGCGGCGATGGTGTCGTATTCGGCCTCGCCCTCGTATTTGTCGGCGCGCGTGCGGCCGTGCACGGCCAACGCGGCGATGCCGCTGTCCTCGGCGATGCGCGCGACGGCGAGCGCGTTGCGGTGCTCGCGATCCCAGCCGGTGCGGATCTTCAGCGTCACCGGCACGTCCACCGCCTTCACCACCGCGGCGAGGATGCGCGCCACCAGCGGCTCGTCCTGCAGCAGCGCCGAGCCCGACCACACGTTGCACACCTTCTTGGCCGGGCAGCCCATGTTGATGTCGACGATCTGCGCGCCGTGCCCGACGTTGTAGCGCGCCGCCTCGGCCAGCATCGCCGGATCGTAGCCGGCGATCTGCACGCTGACCGGCGCCGGCTCGTCGACGTGGTCCATGCGCCGCAGCGACTTCGCCGTATGCCACAGGCGCGGGTCGGCGGTGGTCATCTCGGACACGGCCAAGCCCGCCCCCAGCCGCTTGCACAGCAGGCGGAACGGCTTGTCGGTGACGCCGGCCATCGGGGCCAGCGCCAGCGGCGGGTCGATCGCGTAGGGGCCGATGCGCATCGGGCCATTGTAGCGGCGCCACATTCGCTTGCCCGGGTGGCGGCGAAGTGCTGTGATGCCGGCATGGGCCGCATCCTGCTCGCGCTGGCGGGATTGGTGTGGACGCTGCCGCTGTTCGCAGCGGCGGCAGGGGCCGACGACGTGTCGCCGCGAACCGCGCTGCTGCTGCGCATCGACGGCCCGATCGGGCCGGCCAGCGGCGACTACGTCCGCCGCGGCCTGGCCGAGGCTGCGCGCGGCGATGCGGCCGTGGTCGTGCTCGAGCTGGACACGCCCGGCGGCCTCGACACCGCGATGCGCCAGATCGTCAAGGCGATCCTCGCCTCGCCCGTGCCGGTG
Organism: Mizugakiibacter sp.; assembly: GCF_039680435.1. Classification (NCBI taxonomy): domain Bacteria; kingdom Pseudomonadati; phylum Pseudomonadota; class Gammaproteobacteria; order Lysobacterales; family Rhodanobacteraceae; genus Mizugakiibacter; species Mizugakiibacter sp. Next base: position 7,426 of record NZ_JBDKSX010000059.1, read on the forward strand.
GCCGGCTACGTCGCCCCCGGCGGCTCGCGCGCCGCCAGTGCCGGCACCTACATCCTCTACGCCTGCCACGTCGCGGCGATGGCGCCGGCCACCAACCTCGGCGCGGCCACGCCGGTATCGCTGTTCGGCGGCGGCAAGCGCGCGGACGACGAAGCGGACCAGCCCTCGGGCAAGCGTGGCGCCGGCGCCAAGGCCGAGTCCGCGCCGCAGGACGCCGAGGCGCGCAAGGTGCTGAACGACGCGGTCGCCTACATCCGCGCGCTCGCCACTCAGCGCGGCCGCAACGCCGACTGGGCCGAGCAGGCGGTGCGCGGCGCGGCCAGCCTGCCGGCGGACGAAGCGCTCAAGCTGCACGTGATCGACCTCGTTGCCGACGACGTGCCCGCGCTGCTCGCGCGCATCGACGGCCGCCGCGTAACGACCGCGGCCGGCGCGCGCGTGCTGCGCACGCGCGGCCTGCCTGTGGTCGAACGCCGGCCCGACTGGCGCACGCGCTTCCTCGACGTGATCGCCAATCCCTCGGTGGCCTACATCCTGCTGCTGATCGGCATCTACGGCCTGCTGCTGGAAGGCTACAACCCCGGCGCGGTGCTGCCCGGCGTGGTCGGCGCGATCGCGCTGCTGCTGGCGCTGTACGCGTTGCAACTGCTGCCGGTCAATTTCGCCGGGCTGGCGCTGATCGCGCTCGGCGTGCTGCTGATCGTCGCCGAGACCTTCGTGCCGGCGTATGGTTCGTTGGGCATCGGCGGCGTGATCGCCTTCGTGATCGGATCGGTCGTGCTGATGGATACGGACGTGCCTGGCTACGCGATTTCCCTGCCGCTGCTGGTCGGCGTCAGCCTGGCCGCGGCGCTGGTCGCCGCCGGCATCGCCTGGCTCGCGCTGCGCATGCGCCGCCGGCCGGTGGTCAGCGGGCGCGAGCAGATGGTCGGCAGCCTCGGCGAGGCGGTGGGCGCCTTCGCCGAGCGCGGTACGGTGCACGTGCACGGCGAGCGCTGGCAGGCGCTGACCGACGCGCCGCTGCGGTCCGGCCAGGCGGTGCGCGTGGTCGCGATCGAAGGCCTGACGCTGCGCGTCACGCCGGTCGAACGAGCGCCCCAAGGAGGTGCGTGATGTTCCCCACTCTCGGTGTCGTCGTCGTCATCCTGCTCGTCCTGCTGTTCAGTTCGCTGAAGGTGCTGCGCGAGTACGAGCGCGGCGTGGTGTTCACCTTCGGCCGCTTCCAGGGCGTCAAGGGCCCGGGCATCATCGTGCTGGTGCCGATGGTCCAGCAGATGGTGCGCATCGACCTGCGCACGGTGGTGCTGGACGTGCCGCCGCAGGACGTGATCTCGCGCGACAACGTCTCGGTCAAGGTCAACGCGGTGATCTACTTCCGCATCATCGACCCGGAGAAGGCGGTGATCCAGGTCGAGAACGCGCACGAGGCGACCAGCCAGATCGCGCAGACCACGCTGCGCTCGGTGCTCGGCCAGCACGAGCTGGACGAGATGCTCAGCGAGCGCGACAAGCTCAATCACGACATCCAGCGCATCCTCGACCAGCACACCGACGCCTGGGGCATCAAGGTCGCCAACGTCGAGATCAAGCAGGTCGACCTCGACGAGGGCATGATCCGCGCGATCGCCAAGCAGGCCGAAGCCGAGCGCCAGCGCCGCGCCAAGGTGATCAACGCCGAAGGCGAGCTGCAGGCGTCCGAGAAGTTGATGCAGGCGGCGCAGGTGATGCAGCGGCAGCCGCAGACGCTGCAGTTGCGCTACCTGCAGACCCTGGTCGAGATCGCCGGCGACCGCGCCTCGACGATCGTCTTCCCGCTGCCGATGGACCTGATCGAGCCGCTGCTGCGCAAGCCCAAGGCCGACTAGCCACCACGCCGCCGGCGCGCAGCAGCCGGCAGGGCGGAATCCGCGCAGCGGCTTCCGCCGGGCAGGTCGCCGGATTCGGTGCGCAGAGGGCAGGTACGGCGGAAGCGCCGCTGCGCGGCGACTCCGCCGTACGCCGGCGCCGTCCTACGCGTTCGCCGTCTTGCCGGCGCGCTTGCGCGCGCGCCACAACAGGAAACCGCTGACCAGCAGGAACGGCGGCAGCAGGCCGGCGAAGGCGACCAGCGCGCGCCAGGCGCCGCCGACCGCGCCGGCGAGATGCGGCGGTCGGCCGCGCCGGCACCGCGCTCAGCCCGGAAAGCGCGCGAGCACCTCGGCCCAGCGCGGCATCGCCGGTGCCGCGCCGACGCGCTCGGTGGACAGCGCGGCGGCGCGGTTGGCGTGGCGCACGGCCTCGACGAACGGCCGCCCGGCGTAGCGGACCATCGCGGCCGCCAGCGCGCCGCTGAAGGCGTCGCCGGCGCCGGTGGCGTCGATCGTGTGCGCCGGCTCGCACGGCAGCCGGTAGTGCGTCGCCGCGTCGCCGCGGCGGTCGCCGTCGTCGGCGTGCGAGACGAAGCAGCCGTGCCGGCCGAGCGTGATCACCACGCACGGCACCGGCAGGCGCCGCGCCAGCGCGTGCAGGTCGGCGTCCGCCAGCGCCGCTAGCGCGTCCGCGTCCGCGTCGATGCCGGCGAAGCGCGCACACAGCAGGGCGAACTCGGTTTCGTTGGGCGTGATCAGGTCGCAGCGCCGCAACGTGCCGGGCGAGAGCTCCGCGTGTGCCGGCGCCGGATTGAGCATGCGCACCGCGCCGGCCGCGCCGGCGAGCTCGAGCGCGGCGTCGATCGCGTCGAGGTTGTTCTCGAGCTGCACCAGCATCACGTGCGCCGCGGCGAACGCCTCGCGCTGCGCGCGCACGAAGGCGGGATCGAGCCGCTCGTTGGCGCCCAGCGCGACCACGATCTGGTTCTGCCCGCCGTCGTCGACGAGGATTCCGGCGGCGCCGGTCGGCGCATCGTCGCGCACTTGCCAGCGGCAGCGCAGGCCCTCGGCGTCGGCGAGGCGGCGCGCGGCCGCGCCGAGATGGTCGTCGCCGATCGCGCCGATGAAGCTCGTCGCGACGTCCTGGCGCACGCACGCCACCGCCTGGTTGAAGCCCTTGCCGCCGGGACCGGCGACGAAGCCGCGCGCGCGCCGCGTCTCGCCGGGACGGCAGAAGCGGTCGACCTGCCAGACGTGGTCGTGGTTGTAGCTGCCGACCACGACGACTTGCGCGGGCGCGGGCATCGGCTGCGCTCGCTCAGGCGCCGAGATCGCCTTCGGGGCGCAGGCCGCGCATCGTGGCCGGATCGTGCCGGTGCTTGAACAGCGGCACGAACAGGACCGCCATCGCCAGCGCGTACAGGGCGAAGGTCAGCCAGATGCCGCGCCAGTCCATGCTCCCGTCCGGGCCGGTGAACCAGTGCTCGATCAGCAGGCCGCTGACGGCGCTGCCCAGCACCGCGCCGACGCCGTTGGTCATCACCATGAACAGCCCTTGTGCGCTGGCGCGGATCTTCGCGTCGCTCTGCAGCTCCATGAACAGCGAGCCGGAGATGTTGAAGAAGTCGAAGGCCATGCCGTAGACGATGCACGACAGCACGATCATCCACAGCCCGTTGCCCGGGTCGCCGTAGGCGAACAGGCCGAAGCGCAGGAACCACGCCAGCATGCTCATCACCATCACCGCCTTGATGCCGTAGCGGCCGAGGAAGAACGGGATGGTCAGGATGAACAGCGTTTCCGAGATCTGCGAGATCGACATGATGATCGCCGGATAGCGCACGGCGAGCGTGTCCCTGTAGGCGTCGAACCTGGCGAAATCGTGCAGGAAGGTATCGCCGTAGGCGTTGGTCAGTTGCAGCGCCGCGCCGAGCAGCATCGCGAAGACCAGGAACACGGCGATGTTGCGGTTGCGGAACAGCGTGAACGCGGTCAGGCCGAGCGCATCGACCAGCGAGCGGCCGGCGGCCCTGCCGAGCTTCGGCGCGCACGGCGGCAGGGTGAACGCGTACAGCCCGAGCAGCAGCGCCGCTGCCGCCGCCACGTGGAACTGGCCGGCCGAGGTTTCGAGGTGCAGCAGGCTCACCGTCCACAGCGCGACGATGAAGCCGATCGTGCCCCAGACGCGGATCGGCGGGTAGTCGCGCACCACGTCGAGGCCGGCGTGCTTCAGCGCGTTGAAGGACACCGCGATCGCCAGCGCGATGGTCGGCATGTAGAAGACCATGTTCAGCAGCATCACCCAGAACAGCACGGACGGGCTGTCGACCAGCGGCACGATCAGCAGCGTGGCCGCACCGGCCAGGTGCAGCAGTCCGTACAGACGCTCCGCGTTGACCCACTTGTCCGCGACGATGCCGGCGATGGCGGGCATGAACAGCGCGGCGATGCCCATCGTCGAGAAGATCGCGCCGAACGCCGAGGCGGACCAGTGTTTGTTCTGGAACCAGTACGCGCCGATGGTCAGCAGCCACGCGCCCCACACGAAGAACTGCAGGAAGTTCATTACCACGAGGCGGAGCTTGAGGTTCATCGATCACCTTCGTTCGCGGATGGGCCGGGACTCCGCGGCGGCGCGCCCGCCGCCGCGGCGTGCGGCGCGGGCGCGGCAGCGTCTCGGCGCGTCCCGGCGGTGCGCCGGATCCTCCCCGGAACGCGCACGGCCGCGGCAGCGTAGGGCATGCCCGCGGGGGCGACAAGCCGGCTCAGCGCAGCGCGATCCACGGCGCCAGCGCGAGGAACAGCAGCGCGGTGCCGATGCGCGCCGCGCGCAGCGGCAACCGTGCGGCGAAGCGCACGCCCAGCCAGACCACGGGGACGTTGGCGAGCAGCATGCCGAGCGTGGTGCCGGCGACCACCTGCCACAGCGGGTGGTATTCGGCGGCAAGGATCACGGTCGCCACCTGCGTCTTGTCGCCCATCTCGGCGAGGAAGAAGGCGACCAGCGTGGTCAGCAGCACGCCGTGACCGCTGCGCTTGCGCGCGGCATCGTCGTCGGCGCGGTCGGGCACCAGCGTCCACGCGGCAACGGCGAGGAAGCTGCCGGCGACGATCCATTTCAATTGCGCCGGCGTCAGCCACGCCGCGACCAGCGCGCCCGCGCTGCCGGCCAGCGCGTGATTGACCACGGTGGCGCCGAGGATGCCGAGGCAGATCGGCCAGGGCCGTCGGTACTTGGTGGCGAGGATCAGCGACAGCAGTTGGGTCTTGTCGCCGATTTCCGCCAGCGCGACCGCGGCGGTGGAAACGAGCAGGGCCTGCATGGATGCTCCGCGGCTGGGGACGGTCGAGACGATGGCGCGCACGCCGCCCCAGCCGGGAATCGGCGCGTGCAGCCAAATGTCTCGCCAGGCGACTGCCGTCCGCGCCATGGCCGTTGGGCCAAGTGTGTTGACGCGGACACCGCGGCGGTTCGCCGCGGCCGGCTACTCCCCGATGGAGCGCGCGCAGTCTAGTGGCGCGCGGTGCGCGCGGCAACCGCGCGTGCGCGCAGGCGGCGCGCGTGGCAGGCTTGGCCGATTGCGCCATGCGCACCCCGTCCACGAGGAGCCCGTCATGGAGTACCGCCGCCTCGGCTCGTCCGGCCTCAGGCTTTCCGCGCTGGCGTTCGGTGCCTGGATCAACTTCGGTCGCCGGCTCGGCCGCAAGGAAGCGCGCGAGCTGGTCGCCTGCGCCTGGGACCACGGCGTCAACTTCTTCGACAACGCCGAGACCTACGCGGCCGGCGAGGCCGAGCGCGTGATGGGCGACGCGCTGGCCGACCTGCGCCTGCCGCGCGACGGCTACTGCGTGTCCAGCAAGGTCTACTTCGGCGCCGTCGCCGAGCCGCGCCCGACCCAGCGCGGACTGTCGCGCAAGCACGTGATCGAGGCCTGCGACCAGGCGCTGGCGCGGCTGCGCGTGGATTACCTCGACCTCTACTTCTGCCACCGCCCCGACCCCGATGCGCCGGTCGAGGAAACCGTGTGGGCGATGGACCACCTGGTCCGCAGCGGCAAGGTGATGTACTGGGGCACGTCCGAATGGCCGGCCCAGTTGATCCTGCGCGCGCATGCCTTCGCGCGCGCCGAGCGCCTGCATCCGCCGCAGATGGAACAGCCCGAATACAACCTGCTGCATCGCGCGCGCGTCGAGACGGAGTACGCGCCGCTCTACCGCGAGATCGGGCTCGGCACCACCACCTGGTCGCCGCTCGCGTCCGGCGTGCTGAGCGGCAAGTACGCTGACGGCGTGCCGGCGGATTCGCGCCTGGCCACCCCCGGCTACGAGTGGCTGCGCGAGCGCCTGCTGGGCGCGGACGGCGAGGCGCGGCTGGCGCGCGCGCGCCGGCTGGCCGTGCTGGCGAAGGAACTCGGCGTGGCGCCGGCGCAGTTGGCGATCGCGTGGTGCCTCAACAATCCGCACGTCAGCTCGGTGATCCTCGGCGCGACGCGTCGCGCCCAGTTGGAGGAGAACCTGGCGGCGCTGCCGCTGGCGCGGCGGCTGGACGCCGCGACAATGGTGCGCATCGAGCAGGCGACCGCCTGAGGCGGCGCCCGGTCGCGGTGCCAACGCCGCGTCCGCGGCGGCCGCGCGTGCGCAAACCGATGCGCGCGCAGGCGCCCGGCGCGCATCGGGCGGACGGCGCCACATGCGGCAACCGGCGGCTTGACTAACAAATGAGAATCATTATCATCTGCAGGCAGGTCCAGCCGTGCAGAGCGCCGCCATGCAATCACTCCCCGCGCCACCGTCAACCGCGTCGCAGGCCGCGCGCACGCGGCCGTCTTCCGCGCCATCCCGCCAGTCGACGACGGCGCCGCGCATCGAGAGCCGGCACCTGCTGCATGGCGCGCGTGAACTCGTGATCGAGCACCTCGGCGGCGAGTACCGCCTGCGCCTCACCCGCAACGACAAGTTGATCCTGACCAAGTAGGTCTTCGACAGCGGATGCCAGCCGTCCGCCGCGCGGACGCGCCAGCCCCGTTCCTTCCGGAGGTGGCATGTTGGCCCGGTATGGCTTTTTCGCGCGCGACGCACGGCCGATAGCGGCGTGCGCGCGGCCGCTGCGTCCCGATCTGGCCCGGCTCGCGTCGCGTCTGCCGCAGCTCGGCTGCGTCCTGTGCTGTGCGTGCGCACCGGCCGGCGGCATGACGGCGGTGCGGGATGCGGACGGCGTGCTGCTGGTCGACGACCCGCGTCTGCGCTGGCTTTGCGCGACCGCGCGCGTGGAGGCGCGCTGTGCGGTGACGCGTGCCGGACCGCGCGAATGGCTGCGCTTCGAAGACGCCGGGGGCGCGGTGCTGGCCTGCGTGTATCTGCTGCCGGATACCGATTTCCTCGCGTGGGATGCCTTGCTGTCCGCGTGCGGCGACGTCGCGCCGTCCGGCGACGATGCGCAGGTGGTGCGCCGCGTGCAGCGGCGCGCCGACCTGCTGCGCTTCCGCTGCCTGCGCGTCGGCCGGCTCACCGCGCTCGGCAGCGAAAGTGCGGCGCGGGTTTCGCCCCTGGGCCGCACCGTCGCCGGCGAGATTGCCGGCGACCGGCGCGGGGTACCGGCCTGAGACTCAGTCGATCGCGCCGGCGGGCGGTGCCGGCGGCGCGGGCGGCGCGGGCGGCGGCGGTGCCGGGTGGATCTGCGGCGAAGCGGGCGGCGCAGGCGGAAGCGGTGCTGCGGGTGGCGGCGGTGGCGGCAGCCACAGGGCCGTCGCGGGCGGCTTCAGCTTGAGCGACTCGCGCTTGCCGTGGCGCAGCACCTCGACCGCGACCATCTTGCCGTCGCCGTCGCCGCCGCCGTCGCGCAACGCGCGCATCGCGTCCTCCGGGCGGCGCACCGCCGTGCCGTCCACGCGCACGATCACGTCGCCGGCCTTGAGTCCGGGGAACTGTTCCGGCTGCGCGGACAGCACCAGCGCGCCATCCGCGGTGCCGAAGTAGCTGCCGAGGTCGGCGCCGAGCGGCGCGAGGTTCAGCCCCCACCACGGCGCCATCACGCGCAGCATCGCCGCCTGGCGACGGGCGCCGTCGGCGGCACGCTGCGCCTGTTCGGCGATGCGCTTGACGTCGATGTGCGCAAGCCGCTCCTGCGCGGCGTCGAGCGCGGGCTGCGCGTCCAGCAGCAGCGGCCAGGCATAGGCCTCGCGGCGTTCGGCCTTGACGCTGAAGGCGAGCGGCTTGCCGTCGCGCACGATGCCGAGCTTGACGGTGTCGCCGGCCTTGATCGCGCCGAGCGTCGGCTCCGCCGCCGCGGTGCCGTCGTCCTGCACGCGCAGCGGCTCGCCGTTCACGCTGACGATCACGTCGCCGATCGCCAGTCCGGCCTGTTCGGCGGGTCCGCCCGGCGTCAGCGCGCCGATGCGCGCGCCTTTCGGGCCGGGGCTCAGCACCACGCCGAGCATGCCGCGCCCGGGATCGGCCAGATAGCGGAACGCGTAGGCGCGCGGCGCGGCTTCGCCCATGCGTGCGGACAGCTCGGCCATGCGCTGCGCCAGCGCGCGCATCTCGCCGCGCATCTGCTCGAGTTCGCGCCGCGCCGCGGCGCTGTCGGCGGCGCCGGTCGCCGGCGCCGGCGGCGGCGTCGCCGCCAAGGCGCCGCCGCAGGCGAGCGCCAGCGCCATCACAAGGAGTTTCGGTCGCATCTCGAGCCTCATCAGTTGATCCAGACGGTGGGGGTGGCCGCGCCGGCGTCGGCCACGGCGTAGCCGCCGAGTCGCAGCGTGGCGAGTTGTTCGAGCAGGTCGACGCGCTGCCGCCACAGCGGCAGTTGCGTGCGCGCGTCGCCGCCGGCGGCGAGCTGCACGTCGACCAGGCCGATCATGTCCTCGAGTTCGGTGGCGCCGGCCAGAGCGCGGCCGCCCAGCGGCGCGCCGCCGACGTCGAGCGTGTGTACCCAGCGTTCCAGTCGCTGCGAGCGCTCGCGCAGCGCGGACAGCTCGGCGACGGGGGCCGCGTACGCCGCGGCGCCGGGGCGCGCCGCGGCTGTCGCGCCCGCGACCGCCGCCGTGGACGGTCGGATCGCCGGACGCGGCGCGCGCAGCGCGGCGGGCAGCACCAGCGCCAGCACGAGCGCCGCGGCGAGCGCCGCCGGCACGGCAAACAGGGCGTAGCGGCGGCGCTGCGTCCGCCGGCGCGCGCGCGCGGCCAGCAGCGGCCACAGGTCGCGTTCGGGCGTCGGCGCCGGCAGCGCGCGCAGCGCGTCCGCCAGTGCGGCGTGTGCGTTCATGCGGTCGGTGCGATCAGGCATGGCGATGCCTCCGGGTGGTCCGTCAACAGCTCGCGCAGGCGGCGGGTGCCGCGCGCGAGCTGCGATTTCGAATAGCTGACGGTGCGCTCGCAGTGCGCGGCGATCTCGACGTGGGTCAGGCCCTCGACGTGGTACAGCCACAGCACGGTGCGCGTCGCCGGCGGCAGCGCGGCCAGCGCGCGCTCGAGCGCGCTGCGGTCGGCCAGCATCCACGCCGGCGGCGCGTCCTCGTCCGCGGGCTCGATCTCCAGCGGTTCGGCGCCGAAGCGGCGCGCGCGGCGCAACCGCATCAGCGCCTCGTTGGTCGCGAGCTGGCGCAGCCAGGCCCAGAACGGCGCCTCGCCGCGGTACTGCGCGGCGCGCTCGTAGGCCTTGAGCATCGCGTCCTGTAACACCTCGTGCGCGGCGTCGCGGTCGCCGAGCAGGCGGCAGGCCAGCGCGTACACCGGCCGCTCGAACAGGCGGTAGACGCGCTCGAACGCGGCGAGATCGCCGCGGCGCAGCGCGTCGATCACCGCCGGGTCGACCTCGTGCCGGAAGAGGGATGGCTCCATGCCGGTTAGATGCGCATGCGGCGCGAACAGTCGCAAGAGGGGGCTTGGCAACGATGCCTCGTTCGTTTAAATTAGGAGTCCTAAATACGTCGCCGGGCAGGAGACGCCCGCCGGCGGCTGCGACGCCGGCGGCGGGGAGTCGAGATGAAATCGCCGCATTACTTCGACCGCCATTCCGTGCCGCTGCCGCAGCGCACCGTCGCCGCGCTGGAGCGGCTCGGCCAGGTGCTGCGCCAGGAGGCCTGGCGCCGCGGCGGCGCGTTGGACCTGTCGCCGACCCAGCAGCGGGTGCTGGCCGAGCTGGACGCCGCCGGCGCGGAAGGGCTCGGCCTCGGCGCGCTGGCGCAACGCCTTGCGGTCAGCCCGCCGACCGCCAGCGACGCGGCCGCCGCGCTGGCGCGCAAGGGCCTGCTGGACAAGCGCGCCGACGCCGCCGACGCGCGCCGCAAGCGCTTCACGCTGACCGCCGCCGGCCGCGAGGCGGCCGCCGCGCACGCCGGCCCGGCCGAGGTGGTGCTGGCCGCGCTCGGCGCACTGGACGCGACCACGCAGGAAACCGTCTACCGCGCGCTGCTGCTGACCATCCGTCGCCTGCAGGCCGAGGGCCGCATCGAAGTGGCGCGCATGTGCCTGGACTGCGCGCACTTCCGCCCCTTTGCGCATGCCGACCTGCCGGCCACGCCGCACCACTGCGCGCTGGTCGACGCGCCGTTCGGCGAGCGTCACCTGCGCATCGACTGTCCCGACCACCACGCCGCCGCGTCGGCGCAGCAGGCGCGCAGTTTCGTCCGCTACGCCGGTTCGGCGGATCCCGCCCCGGAGCAGAAGCAGTCATGAGCAAGACGACCCTCGCGCTGGCCTGCGCGCTCGCGTTCGCTGCCGGCGGCGCCGCGGCGCACGGCATCGACGCCGCGTCCGGCAACGCCAAGGCCGCCGATTTCGACATCGTGCGCACGAACGTCGCGGCGAGCGACCGCTATCTCGCTTTCGACATGCAGGTCAGCGGCAAGGCCGGCGCCACGCACCCGGCGAAGAGCGGCAAGCTGGCCGGCAGCACGGTGTTTTCCTACGTGTGGCCGACCAGGATCGACACCGCCGAGGTCGGCTTCGACGCGGCCCAGGGCACGCTGGCGCTGGCGGTGACCGCGCATGCCGATTTCGACGATACGCCGTGGATCGACGAGAACGGCGACGGCAACCCCGATGACGACGGCGACGTGTGGCATTCGCACTGGGTGGTGCTGGTGCCCGACGACGCCTGCGGCAAGGGCATGCTGAAAGTGAAGGACATCCCCGAAGGCGCGCATCCGAAGCTGCCGGCGACCTGGCCGGGGCTGCCGATCCTGCTCGACTCGCCCGGCTACACGCCGCTGATGGACGGCCGGCACGTGCGCGTGCGCGTGCCGTTCCGCGATCCGCAGCGCATGCTCGGCAGCGCCTTCGACGGCGTCACCGCCGGCTTGCGCGTCAACGCCAACGTGCAGGCGCCACTGCTGTGCGTGGTCGGCGTCAAGGAGGTGGCCTCGGGCGATCTCTCGCTGCCGGGCAGGATCGCCGCCGCGGCGGCGAAGGGGGAGTGAGATGACGGCGCTGCGCCAGGCGCCGGAATGGCAGGCGGCGCGCTGGTTCAACGGCGCGCCGCTGGCGCTGGCCGACCTGCGCGGCCGCGTGGTGCTGCTGCACGCCTTCCAGATGCTGTGTCCCGGCTGCGCGGCGCACGCGCTGCCGCAGATGCAGCGCGTGCATCGCGCGTTCCCGCGCGAGCGCCTCGCCGTGGTCGGGCTGCACACGGTGTTCGAGCACCACGAGGCGCAGGGTCCGGCGGCGCTGGAAGCGTTCCTGCACGAGTACCGCTACGAGTTCCCGGTCGGCGTCGACGCGCACGACGCCGGCGACCCGCTGCCGCGCACCATGCGCGCCTACGCCATGCGCGGCACGCCGACCCTGGTGCTGATCGACGCCGCCGGCCGGCTGCGCCAGCAGCACTTCGGCATCCAGGACGACCTGGCGCTGGGCGCGGCGCTGGGCAGCCTGCTGGCGGAGGCGTCCGCGGCCGGTTGAGCACTGTCCGCGCTGTCCGCGCGGGTGTCCGCGGACAGCGTCCGCGCTCACGGCCGTTGCCGCGATCGCTTCCCGATCAATGGTTTGCAGGCGCGCACTGCGCTGGCACGGCGGTTGCTGATACAGGCCCGAACATGGCGCCGCGGCTGACGGCGCACCGGGAGCCTGCATGATCCGCGACACCTCCGCCCAAGACCGCCTGATCGTCCCCGAGCGCACCTCGAAGCTGCGCCGCTGGCTGTGGCCCGGCGTGGCCGCGGCGGTCGGCCTCGCGCTGCTGCTGTGGCTGGTGCCGAGCGCGCTGCGCACGCTGGCGGCCGGTACGTCGGTCAATGCGACGCGCCTGCGCATCGCCACCGTGCAGCGCGGCACGCTGGTGCGCGACGTTTCGGTGCAGGGCCGCGTGGTCGCGGCGGTCAGCCCCACGTTGTACGCGCCGGCGCCGGGCACCGTCACGCTGGACGTGGTCGCCGGCGACAAGGTGCAGAAGGACCAGGTGCTGGCCGAGCTGTACAGCCCCGAGCTGACCAACCGTCTCGCCCAGGAACAGGCCGCACTGCAGGGCCTGGAAGTCGACTACGAGCGCGCGCAGATCGAGGCGCGGCGCAAGCGCCTCGACGTGCAGCGCACGCTCGACCAGGCCGCGATCGACCGCAAGACCGCCGAGCGCGAGGTCGAGCGCACCACCAAGGCATTCAAGCTGGGCGCGCTGCCGGAGATCAACGTGCTGCGCGCCGAGGATGCGCTGGAGAAGGCCGACATCACGCTGGACAACGCGCGCAAGGGCGTGGCGCTGGACCATGACAGCCTCGCCTTCGAGGTGCAGGCGAAGAAGCTCGCGCGCGACCGCCAGCAGCTCTCGGTGGCCGAGCTGCAGCGCCAGGTGGATGCGCTGAAGATCCGCTCGCCGGTGGCCGGCCAGGTCGGCCAGCTCATAGCCGCGCAGAAGGCCAACGTCGCGCTGAACGCGCCGCTGCTGAGCGTGGTCGACCTGTCCGCGCTGGAGCTGGAAGTGCAGGTGCCCTAGGTGTTCGCGCACGACATCGCGATCGGCATGCCGGCCGAGATCCAGGACGCCAGCGCCACCTACAAGGGCGAGGTCGGCGCGGTGTCGCCCGAGGTGGTCAACGGCCAGGTCACCGCGCGCGTGCGCTTCGGCAAGGCCAGGCCGGCGGGCCTGCGCCAGAACCAGCGCCTGACCACGCGCATCCTGATCGACACGCACCCGAACGTGCTGATGGTCGAGCGCGGCCCGTTCGTCGACGCCGGCGCCGGTCGCGTCGCCTACGTGGTGCGCGGCGACGTCGCCGAGCGCACGCCGATCCAGGTCGGCGCGTTGAGCCTGAACGCGGTCGAGATCGTCTCGGGCGTCAAGGAAGGCGACCGCATCGTGATCTCCGGCACCGACGAGTTCAACGGTGCGCAGCGCGTCACCATCCACTGAGCCGGGCCCACCACGACACCCCTTGCCCCACGAGGAACCGCCATGCTGGCCATGAAGCACCTGCAGAAGGTCTACCGCACCCACCTGATCGAGACGCACGCGCTGCGCGACTTCTCGATCCATGTCCGCGAGGGCGAGTTCGTCGCGGTGACCGGTCCGTCCGGCTCCGGCAAGACGACCTTCCTCAACATCGCCGGCCTGCTCGAGGAGTTCACCGGCGGCGAGTACAAACTCGACGGCGTCGACGTCGGCGGCATGAACGACGCCGAGCGCTCGCGCCTGCGCAACGAGAAGATCGGCTTCATCTTCCAGGGCTTCAACCTGATCCCCGACCTCAACCTGTTCGACAACGTCGACGTGCCGCTGCGCTACCGCGGCTTCAACGCCGCCGAGCGCAAGCGCCGCATCGAGGAATCGCTGGGCCGCGTCGGCCTGGCCTCGCGCATGAAGCACTACCCCTCGGAGCTGTCCGGCGGCCAGCAGCAGCGCGTGGCGATCGCGCGCGCGCTGGCCGGTTCGCCGCGCCTGCTGCTCGCCGACGAGCCGACCGGCAACCTCGATTCGCTGATGGCGCGCGGCGTGATGGAACTGATGGAGGAGATCAACCGCCAGGGCACCACCATCGTGATGGTCACCCACGACCCGGAGCTGGCCGTGCGCGCGCAGCGCAACGTGCACGTGATGGACGGCCAGGTCACCGATCTCGGCGAGGAGCCGCGCCTGCGCGTACCCGCAAGCCCCGAGCCCATGCCGGCCTGATGCTGGAACTCCCTCCCGCTGGGAGCGGGAAGCAGAAACCCAAGGGGTAATGAAGATGTTCGCCTACTATCTCCAGCTCGGCCTTCGCAGCCTGCGGCGCAATCCGGTGCTGACCGCGCTGATGGTGCTGGGCATCGCGCTCGGCATCGCCGCCAGCATGACCTCGTTGACCGTGTTCCACATGATGGGCAGCGACCCGATCCCGTGGAAGAGCAGCAAGCTGCACTACGTGCAGATGGACAACTGGGATCCGAACCAGCCTTACGGCGACGACGGCAGCCCGCCCGACCAGATCACCTATCGCGACGCGGTCGCGCTGATGCAGGCCGGCAAGGCCGACAAGCAGACCGCGATGTTCAAGCTGGCGCTGCCGATCCAGCCGGCCAATCCGCAGGTCAAGCCGTTCATGGCGCTGGGGCGGGTGGCGTCCGCCGACTTCTTCGGCATGTTCGAGCCGCCGTTCCGCTACGGCGGCCCGTGGGGGCGCGACCAGGACGCCGCGCACGCGCGCGTGCTGGTGCTGACCAGCGACACCAACGAGAAGCTGTTCGGCGGCCAGGACAGCGTCGGCAAGACCGTGCGCATGGACGGCGTCGACTACAGCGTGGTCGGCGTGCTGGACAAGTGGAAGCCGCGCTTCAAGTTCTACGACCTGACCAACGGCGCGCTCAGCGCCGCCGACGAATTCTTCATGCCGTTCACCACCGCGATCGACCTCCGCCAGCGCGCCAGCGGCAACAACAGTTGCTGGAAATTCCCGGGCGAGGGCTGGGACGCCTACCTGCAGTCGGATTGCGTGTGGATCCAGATGTGGGTGCAGCTCGATTCGCCGGCGCGGCTGGCCGAATACAAGTCGTTCCTCGACAGCTACGTCAACGAGCAGAAGCGGCTCGGGCGCTTCCCGCGCCCGCTCGACAACCGCCTGCCGAACGTCACCCAGTGGATGCAGGCCCAGCGTGTGGTGCCGCGCGACGTCGAGGTGCAGACCTGGCTTGGCTTCGCCTTCCTCACCGTCTGCCTGGTCAACACCATCGGCCTGCTGCTGGCGAAGTTCATGCGCAAGTCGGGCGAGATCGGATTGCGGCGCGCGCTGGGCGCGAGCCGGAGCGAGGTGTTCCGCCAGTTCCTGATCGAGTCCGGCGTGGTCGGCCTCAGCGGCGGCCTGGTCGGCCTGCTGCTGACCGGGCTGGGGCTGATCGCGGTGCGCGCGCTCTACGCCGACTACAAGAACGTGGCGCAGCTCGACTGGACGATGGTGCTGACGACGCTGGTCCTGGCCATCGTCGCGGCGCTGCTCGCGGGGCTGTATCCGACCTGGCGCGCGTGCCGCGTGCAGCCGGCCTCGCAACTGAAGACGCAATGACGAACCGGGCGCGGCCGCCCGTGCGCCGCGTCCGCCACCGAACGAGGTCAGTCATGGAAATCCGTCCGATATTGTCCGCGCTGATGCGCAGCAAGGTGGCGCTGGTGCTGATCGGCCTGCAGATCGCGCTGACGCTGGCGATCGTCTGCAACGCGCTGTTCATCATCGGTCAGCGCCTGGAGCGCATGCAGCGGCCGAGCGGCATGAACGAGGTCGACACCTTCGCGGTGACGAGCTCCGGCTTCGGCGAAGGCTTCGACGTGCGCAGCACGATGGAGGCCGACGTGACGCTGCTGCGCAGCCTGCCCGGCGTCGCCGCCGCGACCGCCATCAACTCGCTGCCGCTGAGCAACGGCGGCTGGTCGAGCGGCCTGGTGCTGAAGCCCGACCAGCGCACCCCGCTGGCCAGCGCGGCGTTCTACTTCGTCGACGCGGGCGCGCTCGACGCCCTTGGCCTCAAGCTGGTCGCCGGGCGCAACTTCAAGCCGGAAGAGATCGGCTACCGCACCATGAACGATAACGTCACCCCGGCCGGCGTGATCGTCACGCGCGCGCTGGCCGAGAAGCTGTTCCCGGGCCAGGGCGCGGTCGGCCGCCAGTTCTACATCGACGATCCCAGGA
>NZ_JBDKSX010000060.1:0-130122 GCF_039680435.1 Mizugakiibacter sp.
AACGTCACACGCACATGGCAGTTGTCGAGGATGGAATGGTTCTGCCCATACGCCTTGTCGATCTGGTTGAGCGACTGTGCAATCAGGAAGCTCCGGATGCCATAGCCCGCCATGAAGGCCAGGGCCGTCTCGAAGAAGTCCAAGCGGCCCAGCGCGGGGAACTCATCGAGCATCAGCAGCAGCTTGTGACGGCGGGCGATGCCGTCGCTGCCGTCGAGTGATTCCGTGAGCCGCCAACCGATCTGGTTGAGGATCAACCGGATCAGCGGCTTCGTGCGGCTGATGTCCGATGGCGGCACCACGAGGTACAGCGACACCGGATGCTCGGCTGCAATCAGGTCAGCGATGCGCCAGTCGCAGCGCGAGGTGACTTCGGCCACCGTGGGATCGCGGTACAGGCCGAGGAACGACATGGCCGTGGACAGGACGCCCGAGCGTTCGTTGTCGCTCTTGTTGAGCACTTCGCGCGCCGCCGAGGCCACCACCGGATGCGGGCCATCGCCCAGGTGGGGCGTTGTCATCATGCGGTGCAGGGTCAGCTCGAAGGGGCTGGCCGGATCGGACAGGAAGTTGGCAACGCCGCGTAGCGTCTTGTCCTCACCTGCGTAAAGTACATGCAGGATGGCGCCGACCAGCAGCGCGTGCGAGGTCTTCTCCCAGTGGTGGCGTTTCTCCAGCGCGCCCTCGGGATCGACCAGGATGTCGGCGATGTTCTGCACGTCGCGCACTTCATGCACGCCGCGCCGCACTTCCAGCAGCGGGTTATAGGCAGCGGAGCGCGCATCAGTGGGGTTGAACAACAGGCAGTGCGAGAAACGCGTGCGCCAGCCGGCGGTGAGTTGCCAGTTCTCGCCCTTAATGTCGTGAACCACGACCGAGGCCGGCCAAGTGAGCAGCGTCGGCACCACCAGGCCCACGCCCTTGCCCGAGCGCGTCGGGGCGAAGGTCAGGACGTGTTCAGGGCCGTCATGCCGCAGGTAACGCGCGTGATGCAGACCGAGAAAGACGCCAGCGGTGCCGGTCAATCCAGCTTTGCGGATTTCCTTCGCCTCAGCCCAGCGCGCCGTACCGTAGGTGGCGACGCGCCGCGACTGTCGCGCACGCCACACCGACATGCCGATCGCGATAAACGCGGCAGTGAAACCGCTCGTCGCGGCGATGGTACCGCCCTTGAGAAACAGGCGCGGCGCATAAGCGTCGTACCAGTACCACCATTCGAACAGCCGCCACGGGTGATAGAAAGGCATGCCAAACAGGTCGAACCAAGGCGCGCCAAGGCGTAGCTGATAGCCCAGGTGTGCAGCGGTCCATTGGGTCGCAGCCCACGTTCCCGCGACCACAATACTGACAACCACCAGTATCTGGCCGAACAGCACACTGGTCCCGTTCATGCCGGCCTCCGACCTGCTCCATCGTCATTGCGACAGGACGTGCCGCGACCCGGAGCTTCGGCGCCTTGGTCAGTGTCGGTCAAAGACCGTTATCGCGATAGCGAAGATCGAAAACGCAAAATTTCCAGCATGGAAAACGTACAGCGCGTCACGGGGTTTGTGTGCGCACGACGGCGTAGCCAGCAACATGTCTCAACATCACGTGCTGCTTGCCAACGATTCAGAACTTCGGCGCTTCCTTGGGCGGGGTGTACTTCGGACCTTTGCCCATGAACAAGCGATGCCGCGCTTCAGAGGCGGCATTGCATTCGGCCACGCCCATCTTCGCGTAGTCGTTTGCGCACTGTTGTTCGACTTCGTGCAGTCGGCCGGGATGCGCCACCAACGAGTCCACCGTGTCGATGGGCGCGGCCCCGCTGCACCCCGCAAGCATGGCAGTCATCAACACCACGCCGATCTTGTTCATAGGACTTTCTCCTGCGACATGAGGCCAGGCCATTGAGGCGCTTTACGGTTTGTCGCCTGGCAAAGGAGCTTGATCGGATCTAACCCGATCGATGAAATGGCGCAATGCCTCGGATGCTTCACCGTCTGGGTGCAAAAGATACGTCGTCAACATGACGGCGCGGCCGGCCAACGGTCGCGTGACGATCTCGGGATGGCGAAAGTCGTCGATGTGAGTCGCGCTGGTGAGACCGATACCGTAGCCTGCAGCAATCAGTGCAATCAGCATGTCGTGCGTGCGCACATGATCGGCCACGATCGGCTCGGCATCCACGGTGCGCAGCACGCGCGCGATCTGCCGCGCACAGCCTTCACAGGCTTCAGGGTGACAGAGTACCAGCGGATAGCGCAGTAGCTCCCCTAGCGGAATCCGCTTGTGCGCCAGCAAGGGATGACGCGCCGGCACTGCAGCTACCAGTGGATCAAGCCACACCGGCTCGCTGACGATCCCGTCACCTACCTCGTCCGACTGAGCAAAACCCGCATCGTAAAGATCGCTGTGCAGTCCCTTAACCTGCTGCGCGAACGGCGTCTGGAACAAACGGGTCTCCACTTCCGGCTCCTCCGCACGACATTGGGCCAGGAGCGCGGCCAGACGAGATGGGACGATGCCATCGGACACTGCAATGCGCAGCGTGCCGTGGTAGCCGCTCGCGGCCGCCTTCACATTGATCCGGGCCTGGTCGAGTGCGGCGAAGACGCGGCGTACGTCTTCGAGAAACACCTGACCAGCCCAAGTCAGGCGCGTGCTGCGCGTGGTGCGCTCGAACAATTGCACGCCAAGATCGGATTCGAGTTCCTTGATCGCACGCGATAGCGGCGATTGTTCGATATGAAGTCGCTCTGCCGCGCGAGCAAAGTGGAGTTCTTCAGCGACAGCTAGAAAGCGACGCATATGACGAAGTTCCACGGAACAATCCCCAAATTGATAGTGCCAAATAGCTGTTTCGGTCCAATAACGCATCAGCAGCGGGGATGGCCATTAGGCGGCAAGCGACGATCGCTGCTCAAGGCCAGTGCCGCAGGCAGCAACATCATCGCTCCGCTGGTCGCGGCCATGCGATGCCGCCTGCTATTGTGTCCTTATCACACAGAAGTGAGGTTTCATGGCCAACATGTGGCCGAAAAGAGCCTTGGGGGTGATTAGTCGAATTCAATCGTCTCCCCTCCGTACTTCAAGGTGGGCAACCGCTTGTCGTCGATCCCCTGCATCCGCGTTGCGCGCGCGATATTCGCGAACCCGTCGTCGGGTCAAATTTGTTGCGACTTCTCGCACCCCAGCCCGCACGGCGTGGTTTCGACCTGCAGCGTCACGTGATGGATATCGAAGCGCGCTTCCAGCATCTGCGCCAGCCGGAGCCGCAGCTGCTCCGCGTCTGATGCATCACCATCCATGATCACATGTGCCGCCATCGCCGAACGCGTGCTGTTCAGTGCCCATACGTGAACATCGTGCAGCGCTGCCACGCCTGGAGTGGCCAGCATTTCGGCGCGAACTCGTTCGGTATCAACACCATCGGGTGCTCCCTCCATCAAAACATTCCCCGCCTGGCGAAGCAGTATCCATGTCCGCGGTAATACCCACAGACCAATCAGCACGGCGATGATCGGATCGGCGATGTAGAAGCCGGTGAACTTGATGATCAAGGCGGCGGCGATCACACCGACCGAGCCGAGCATGTCGGCCCAAGCTTCCAGATAGGCGCCTTTCACATTAAGGCTTTCGCCGCTACCGGCCCTGAGCAATCGCATCGAAATGAGGTTGACCGCCAACCCTAACAACGCAATAACCAGCATGCCGACGGAGGCCACGGATGGCGGTTCACTGAAGCGCCGCGCCGCCTCCCACAGGATGTAGCCGGCGACGAGAAACAACAGCCCACCGTTGACGAGTGCGCCGATGGCTTCCATGCGCGCGTACCCATAGGTGCGCTTTGCGTCAGGAGGACGTCGGGCCAAGCGCACGGCAGTCAGCGAGATCGTCAACGCGATCACATCGGTAGCCATGTGTGCCGCATCCGACAGCAGGGCCAAGCTGTTGGTGAGCAGACCGCCGATGACCTCGGCGAGAAGAAACGTGCCGGTCAGACCCAGCGCCCACCAAAGCGGCTTCTCGTGCTTGACCTCCGTGCCCACATGATCGTGCCCGGTACCCATCATCTTTCTCCGTTCGTGTAACTGCGCCACGCCATACGGAACACCCGCCAGGCCGAGCGCAGAAACAGCAGCAACAGCGCCGACGCAACCACCAAGTCGGGCCATCCCGCGCTGAACAGGCCAACGCCAGCAGCCGCCGCCAACACAGCGATACCTTCGAACACGTCATTGCGCGAGCATTCCCAGGCCGAAGCCATATTGACGTCGCCTTTGCGATAAGGCAGCAGCAAGCGCAGACACACGGCATTGGCGGCCAGGTTCAGCAAGGCCGCGATACCGATCGCCTCGAAGATCGGCACGCCCGGATGCAGGAGACGCCAGCCAATCTGGATCGCGACCGCGAGCGCAGCGCCGAGAATCAGTGCGCCCTTGAACAGCGCCACCCGAGCCTTCGCGCGACCGCTGGCACCAACTACCGCAAGGCTCAAGAGGTAGGTGAGCGCATCGCCCAGATTGTCCAGCCCACCGGACAACAGCGACGACGAACCACTGTAGATCGCCGCGGCCAGCATCATCACAAAGGTAGCGAGGTTGATCGCCAGAACGATTACCAACACTCGACGTTGCCGTGCCTGCAAGGCCGCAATATCGATGGTGGTAGCACAACACGTATCAGTCATGAACCGGTAACCCGATGGCTTGCATGCCTGCTTCAGGCATGGGAATCCCTCATTGCGGTGGCAACTCTACGCGGCCGCCGCCGCGTTATGAAATGACACCGATGCGGAGGCGGGAGTGCTCCCGCCGCCACGATCAGTCGTTGTCCACGCGCCCGTCGATCGGCCATGCTCGGTCCACCGTGCTCTGGTAGACCCAGCCAGCCACGCTCTGGCCCGTACGCCCGTGCAGCCGGATCAACTGCACCGCTCGTTCGGCTTGATCGTCTTCGCAAAACACCAGCAGCTTCACCTGCTTGGTGACCCGTTCGCCCATTTCGATCGAGTAGCTTTGCTCTTGCTCATTGAGTGCGGTGAGCAAGCCCTTTACGTCGCTCACCGACAGGTAACGGAACCCCGCATCCGCCAAGGCATGGATGACGTCAACGACGCGGCCGCGATGGATAAACGCTTTGACTTCTTTCATGGAGTGTTCTCCTTGGCGGTGCGCCGGGCGGCGCGTTCTTCGATCCAGTCGTACAACACCGGCAACAGCACCAGCGTCAGCAAGGTCGAGGTGATCAAACCGCCGACCACCACGGTGGCCAATGGCCGCTGGGTTTCGGCGCCCACGCCGCTGGACAGCAGCATCGGCACCAATCCGAGGATGGCCACGCTTGCCGTCATCAATACCGGACGCAGCCGTAAGGCAGTGCCGCGCACCACCGCGTCGCGCACGGACAAGCCCTTCTCGCGTTGCTCGTTCAGGAAACTCACCAGCACGATGCCGTTCAACATCGCCACACCGAACACCGCGATGAAGCCGATCGCCGAGGGCACCGACAGGTACTGCCCGGTGATAGCCAGCCCCACGAGGCCGCCGATGGTGGCGAACGGCACGTTGGCGAGAATCAGCGCGGCGTATTTCACCGAGTTGAACGCGGTGTACAACAACACAAAGATGAAGAAGATCGTGGCCGGCACGATCAGCGACAACCGCTTCAACGCCCGCTGCTGATTCTCGAACGCGCCACCCCATTCGCTGTAGTAGCCGGTAGGCAACTTCACCTTGGCGTTGATCGCAGCATTGGCCTCCTTGACGAAGCCGTCGATATCGCGACCGCGCACGTCCATCTGGATCACCGCGTAGCGCTGCAACTGCTCGCGACGGATGAACGAGTAGCCTTCGGCCTCGCTGACCTCGGCCACCTGCGACAACTGCACCAGAGCGCCGCCAGCCGTGCGGATCGGAATGCGTTGGATCGCGGGTAGCGAGTCCCTGTCGGCGTTGTCCAGGCGCACGGTGATGTCGAAGCGCTTCACGCCATCAAGCAGCGTGGTCACCGGCTCGCCGCCGATGCCATTATTCACTACGGTGAGCACGTCGTCGGCGTTGAGCCCGTAGCGCGCCAGTGCATCGCGGTCCACGCGGATGCGAATCTGCGGCTTGCCGATATTGGCCTCCAGTGCAAGGTCGGCCACGCCGGGCACACCAGCCAGTACGTCCTTGATCTTGCCGCTCAACCGATCCAGCTCACCCAGGTCATCGCCGTAGATCTTCAAGGCCAAGGTTGCGCGTACGCCGGAGATCAGCTCCTCGATGCGCATCTGGATCGGCTGGGTATAGCTCACCACCGCAGTGGGCACCGCTGCCGACAGTTCTTTCTGCATCGCTTCCTCGATGCTCTCTAGCGTTTCGCCCTTGCGCCACTGATCCTTGGGCTTGAGCGGCGTATACACCTCCATGTAGTTCACGTCGGCCGTCTCGCCCTTCTCGGCGCGCCCGATCATCGCCAGCGTGGTTTCGACCTCGGGAAATTTCTGCTTGATGAGCGCCGAGATCTGCCTGGAGATGTCGATCGACTCATCCAGCGATGCCGACGGAATCGAGGTGATACGCCACATGATCGCCCCTTCCTTGAGGTTGGGCATGAACTCCTTGCCAAGGAATGGGAACAACGCGAGGCTGCCGACGAGCGCCACCATGGCGATCACCACCACCTGCCGGCGCCGTGCCAGCGACCACGCCAGAATCGTCGCGTAGTGCCGCTTGATGAAGGCTACCAGCCGGGTGTCTTTCTCCTCCTTCGGCTTCAGCACCAGTGCCGCCAACACCGGAATCAGCGTCAACGCAAGGATCAGCGAGCCGGCCATCGCGAAGCTGATGTTGAACGCCATCGGCTTGAACATCTTGCCTTCCAGCCCCTGCAGGCTGAACAGCGGCAGGAACACCACGATAATGATGCCGATGGCGAAGGCGATGGGATTGGCCACCTCGCGCGCCGCCGCCAGCACCGCCGCGGTGCGATCCACTGGATCGCCATGCGCCTTGCGTTCGGCCATGATGCGGTAAGCGTTCTCCACCATCACCACCGCGCCGTCCACCATCATGCCGATACCGATCGCCAGGCCGGCTAGTGACATCAGATTGGCCGACAACCCCGCCTGGCCCATGCAGATGAAGGCGATCAGCATGGCCAGCGGTAAGGCCACAACCACCACCAGTGCGCTACGCAGTTCGCCCAGAAACAGGAACAGGATCAGGGCGACCAGGATCGAGCCTTCGATCAGGGCGCGCACGGCCGTCTCCACCGCGGCATTGACCAGTTCGGTGCGCTCGTACACCGGCTTCACCACCACGCCGGGCGGCAGCGACTGCTTGACCGTGTCGAGCTTGGCCTTGACTGCATCAACCACGCTTTTGGCGTTCTCGCCGATGCGGGCCAGCGCCATGCCCAACACTACTTCCTTGCCGTCGCGGGTGACGGCGCCGGTGCGCGGCGCGCCGGCTTCAGTGATGGTCGCCACGTCACGCACGTAGACCGGCGTTCCGTCTTCGCTCTTGAGCACGATGTTGCCCAAGTCCTTGGCGTCCTTCACCAGCCCCAGCCCACGCACGAGGTATTGCTCGCGACCCACGTCAACGAAGTTGCCGCCCACCTGCGCATTATTCGCCTGCAGGGCCTCGATCACATCCTTGAAGCCGAGCTGGTGCGCGATCAGCTTCATCGGGTCGATGCGCACCTGGTATTGCTTCTCTTGCCCGCCCCACGACGTCACGTCGTCCACACCCGGTGCAGTGCGCAGGATCAAGCGGATGGTCCAGTCCTGCAGTGTGCGCAGATCCATGTCGCTGGGTGCGTTCTTGAGCTTTTCATCGGCGCGCTCGACGGTGTACCAGAACACCTGACCGAGACCGGAGGTGTTCGGCCCCATCTCCGGCTTGCCGTAGCCCGCCGGCAGGCGATCGCCGACTTGCTGCAGTCGCTCGTTGACCAGCTGGCGAGCGAAGTAGATGTCCATGCTGTCGTCGAAATACACCGACACGTAGGACAGCCCGAACAGGCTCACCGAGCGGATTTCCTGCACTTTGGGCAGGCCAGCCAGCGCCGATTCCACCGGCGTGGTCAACAGTTGTTCGACGTCCTCGGCGGCCAGGCCCGAGGCTTCGGTATAGACATTCACCTGCACCGGCGTGACGTCGGGGAACGCGTCGATGGGCAGCTGGCGCACCGCTTGGAAACCCAGGAAGCCGATCACCACGAAGGCGATCAGCACCAGCACCTTGTAACGCAGAGAGAATTCGACCAATCGTTCCAGCATCATTCTTCTCCCAGCTGCGAGCGCAACAAGCGCGCCTTCAGGGCGAATGCGCCCTTGCGCACATACGGCATGCCGGGCTTGAGGCCCTCAGTCACCACCGTCCAGCCGTCGCGGGTGTCACCGGTGACGACCGGCGCCGGCTCGAACTGGCCCTTGCCCTTGGCCACGAACACGGTGGATTGGTTCTGTAGCAGCACGATGGCCTCGGCCGGCACGGCGAGCGCCTGCCGTGTGCCACCGACGGCGATGCGGGCCTCGACCAGTTCGCCCGGATGCAGCAGATCCTTGCGGTTATCCACTTCGATGCGCACCGGCACCGTGCGGGTGCGTTCGTTGGTCTGGTGCGAGCGCTGAATCACGGTGCCGGGCAGCGAGGTGTCGTGCGCCAGCACACGCACCGCGTCGTTCGGCTTGACCTTCTCGGCGTCCGCCGGGGCCATCTGCGCCTCGACCCACACCGAGTCTTCTTTGACCAGGGTGAACAGCGTGCGTCCCGGTTCGACTCGTTCGCCGACCAAGAAATCATCGGTCGTGACGCGACCATTGGCGGGCGCCAACAGGTCATAGCTGCCATCGGCCTGGGCCGAACCGGCCTTCAACAAGCCACGGACCTGGCCCTCGGACAGGCCGTAGGCGCGCAGCTTGGCGCGCGCCTGGTCGCGCTGCACCTTCGCTTCGTTGTAGCGTCGCGCGGACACCGCCTGGGGACCCAGCGCGGCAATGCGCTGCCAGTCCTGTTCGGCGACGATCAGTGTCCCTTGCGTGGCGGCTACTTCCACGCTGGAGAGCACGACTAGGGGCTCGCCAGCCTTAACGACGTCGCCGAGCTTGGCCTTGCGGGTGAGCACTTGGGATTCCACCCGCGGGGAGACCAGCACGGTGGAATAGGCATCGGCCTTCACTTCGCCGGGCGCCTTCAATTCATCGGTCAAGGTGCGGACCGCAGCCTTGTCGACCACGATGCCAGCTTCCTTGATGGCACTGGCATCGAGTGCGAGCGGGTTGGCGGGCGTGGCGTCCTGCGCCCAAGCGGTACCGCTGAGGGCAGCCAGCAGAGCGAGGCGGAGCACGCTGCGGTAGAGGAAAGTCTTGTTCATGGGGAAGCATCCTGGATGCGGCCATCGACCCAGTCGGTCAGACGGCCGGCGGCAGTGAGGTAGTCGAACCAGGCCTGCCAGGCCTGGCTTTCCAGCGCCAGTCCGGACAGCGCGGTGTCCAGGCTTTGCTTGAGCTGGACGAGGTAATCGGAGGTACTGATTTCACCGGCCCGCCAGAGCTTTTCCAGCAGCGCGGTGCGATCCTCGAACGCGGCGGCGCGACCGCCACGAAACGCTTCGGCCGCGCCGCGCAGAGCCGTGTAACGGGCCTGGGTTTCTTGCAGTCCGGCGCGCAACACAAACTGGCGCGAACGCACATCGGCCGCGGCCGCATCGGCTTCCGCCAGGGCGGCATCCACTTCGGCACGTCCGGTATTGAGCACCGGCAAGGGAATGGACACGCTCACCCCGATCACCTGGTCGGTGCGGGGTCCACTGCGCACCTGACCGCCGGTCAGGCTGAGCGTGGGATCGGGAATGCGCGCACGGCGGGCGACCTGTACACCCGCCTCGGCACTCGCTTGCCGGCCGCGGGCCTGGCGCAATTCGGGCAGCTCATCGACGGGTATCGGCGTCATGCTGTCCGCCGCCGGCGACAGGCTATCGGGCAACGGTGGCAAGGTGGTTAGCTGATCGCCGCTGACGGCCTGCAACGCGGCACGGGCCGCCGCTTCGTTGGCCGCGAGCGTGGCTTGTTGTACCTGAGCCTCGCCGAGCGCCAAGCCGGCCAGATCGCGCTCCGGACTGCTGATGTCACCCACCTTGAGCCGCTGTGCGGCCAGGTCGTCGAAGCGTTTCATTAACGCGAGGCGACGCTCACCCAAGGCGCTTTGTTGGGTCGCGAGGGCGGCCGTCGACCACGCCTTCAACCAACGGGCGGCCACGTCGCGACGTCGCACATCGTAGGTCGCCTCGGCAGCACGCAGTTGCGCGTCGCCTTGACTCGCCCGGGCGCGACGCTTGCCGGACAGATCCAGCGGCAGACTGATTCCGGCCGTGCGGCGATTGACGTCGGCGTTCTCTGCGTCGAGCGTGATCGATGGGTTGTACAGCGGCTGGGCGGCAGCACGCGCACGTGCGCGAGCCGCATCGCGATCCGCCCGTGAGGCTTGCACCTCGGGGCTGACTTGCCAGACGCGCTGTATCGCTGCCTGCAGCGGGGAGGACGCCAGGGATCGTGATGAGGCACTTATCGGTGGGGAAGGATCGGATGCGGGCGCGGCATGGAGCATCGCCGCGTACAGCAGGCACACGGCGCTGATCGGCACCGAACGTAAAACAGACATGAAGCCATCTCCTGAAAACAGTCACGGAGCGACGCACCGCACAGGCGGTTTCATCGCGCAACGAAGCGGTTTTTCAGGCGATAGGAGGGCGCAGCAGCGAACCGGTCGCTGCTGGTGTGAAGCCGGAGTGGATGGAGAGCGGAGCAAAGCGCGCGTCCATCTTGGCGAGGGGGAGCGGCGTACTCGCCGGCAGCGTCACCGAATGCGCGCAGGCACAATGGCAACTGCGCCCTTCACCCAGAAGACAGGGGTTCGCATCGTCAGTCGATACAGTACTGACGGCGGTATCCGCCAACAGAGTGGTCGGGGCAGCAGCGGTCGCCGAAGCGAATCGTGCCCCCGGTCCATCGGCCACGCAGATCGAACCGCTGACCAGCTTGATCAGCAGTACAGCCACGGCCAGAACCCACAGACCGCGGTGGCGACGCAGGCGAGTCAGTAATGAGGGCGCAGAACGGGGCATCCGTCGATCCTATACGACAGCCGTGTTGTTAGACAATTTCACTTGGGCGCCGGTCGTGATGAATTCAGACAGCCCCTACCGGCACTGTTTGATTCCTATGAAGGATGGTCTACCCCCAACACGACTTCTGTTGCTGGATCGGCGGACACGGCACGCTGCCGTACGAGCAGAACACGCAGCAGTCCCCCGCCTTGGGCCGGAGCAACTCGCCGCACCCCTCACAGTCGTAGAAGAACTGGCAGGCCTCGGTCGGCATGGTCTCGGTGGCTTGGTGGCCGCAATGCGGACAGGTCAGCGTGCTCTGCAGGATGAGTTCGGTCGTCATGCGTTTCGCCGGAAAAATGAGAGTGGAGTGTTGACGGGGCCTTCGCTAGCCCTTACCAATCGTGTCGATTCAGCGGGCATCCACCGTATCGCTGGCCGTGCGGCAGGACGCGCTGGGTGCTGGCGCCAGCAGATCACGGACCGACACCGCCACCATCAGCAGCAGGCCCGGATAGAGCAGCCATCCGGTGCGATGGCCACTGGCCCGCATCACGAATACCGCCACCAGCACCAGCAGCGGGCCGAGCATATCGAGCGCGGCACGCGGCCACTGCCGGTGACTGAGCCAGCCCAACGCGTTAGCAAGCAGCGCGATGGCAGCGAACGCTGGCAGCAAAATGCGGACAAACAGGCCTTCATATGGGCTTAGCGCACTCAGTCCGATCACCGCACCGAGACTGGCCAAGGCGGGAAAGCAATTCACGCAGGCCGCTGCCGAGACGACACTGCCGATCAGTCCGGCCTTGTCGGCCAGCCGAGTAAGCAGAGACATGGGGTTCTCCTTTCGCGTGGAATACCGATGGTCTAAGGTATTCCCGTAGTCAAGTACGGAGTCAAGCCCATGTCTTCCTCGCGGGATACGTTTTCCATCGGCGCCTTCGCCAAGGCAGCCGGGGTCAATGTCGAAACGATCCGCTTTTACCAGCGCAAGCGCCTGTTGGCGGAGCCCGTCCGTCCGCCGGGCGGCATGCGCCGCTACGGAAACGCGGAGGTCGCGCGGGTAAAGTTCGTGAAATCCGCGCAGCGGTTGGGGTTCAGCCTCGATGAGGTGGCGCAGCTGCTGCGACTGGAGGACGGCACCCATTGCACGGAAGCGGCCGGTCTGGCCGCGCTGCGGCTGGCCGATGTGCGCGGCCGACTGACCGACCTCACACGTATGGAGACGGCCCTCGCTGCGCTCGTCGAACAGTGCGGTGCGCGTCAACGCAGCGTGTTCTGCCCGCTGATCGCCTCGTTGCATGCCTGCTGAAATGACGGCAGGAGGGGGCGACGGGCATGACGTCAGTGAAGCGCATCGGCTGAATGTTGCAGCCATGCCTTGGCCACTTCGCCATGGGCCGTCGCGGAGCATGCCTTGGCGGCCTGTCGTCGCATCCGTTCAGTGCGCGCGCCGCGTGTGATCTGTCCGCTGCGCCGTGCCTTGGGTCAGCTCGGCACGCACGCAATGCGCGTCGACGATCGACGTTACCGTGGCATGCCCCGCCACCGCGAACTGCTGGCGGGGCTGCCCTTTGTTGGGAACCACGAAGGATGTCCGCATGACCTCCAGTCGCGCACCAACCGCCGGCAGCGGCGTGACTCGATAACAGACATCCAAACGCTGGCCATCCACATGGCCAATCCAGCCATCGGTGTAAGCATCGGTCGCGTACGCGACGCGGCCGATGGCGAGGTCCGCGAGCAGCAGCGGGAGGCTGAGACAAGCAGCAAACGATTTCATGGTCGTTCTCCAAAATGACGACCGCAACAACACCGCCACGCGCACGCATAACGTGCGTGGCGGTACTGCTTTCACGACCGCCGGCTGGCCCTCGACAATGGGGGCTAGCCGGCGACGTGGCCTGTCAACGTGCCGGACGGATCGCCGTCACCGTGCTGCCCGCACTGGCCTGGTGGAAGGTGAATTGCACCTCATCGCCCACCTTCACGTGCGTCAGTAGCTCCGGCGAAGCCACCTTGAACGGCATCGTCATGGCCGGCCATCCGATGGCGGCAATCGCCTCATGCTGCAGCGTGAGGGTGCCCTTGGTGGCGTCGACCGCCTTGACCACGCCCACGCCCTGCACGTCGGCGGGTGCGGCTTCGTGCATCCCAGCCATGCCCGGCATGTTGGGATCCATCTGCTGAGGGTGGGCAAACACCGGAGCGGTGATAAGCGCAGCGGTGATCGCGAGGGTGATGCATGGCTTTTTCATGAGTCAGTTTCCTTGTGGGTTGGGGTGAAGTGTGGCGTTTGCCTTGCTGACTTTGTGCAGGCGATGACGAACCAGCAGGCGGTACGCCGCGGGTATGACGAGCATGGAAAGCAAGGGTGCCGTGACCATGCCGCCGATCATCGGGGCGGCTATGCGCTGCATCACCTCCGAGCCGGCGCCATGGCCGAGCAGAATCGGAAACAGGCCGGCGAGGATCACCGCGACGGTCATCGCCTTCGGGCGCACGCGCTGCACGGCACCTTCGCGGATCGCTTCGTCCAGTGCTTCTGGGCCGGCGTGGGGATCGAGCGCAAGTTGGTGCTCCCAGGCATGGTGCAGGTAAAGCAGCATCACCACGCCGAATTCGGCGGCCACGCCCGCCAACGCAATGAAGCCGATGATTGTGGCCACCGACACGGCATGCCCAAGCAGCCAGATCAACCACAGGCCGCCGACCAGTGCCAGCGGCACGCTGGCCATGATCAGCAGCGCTTCGCTCACGCGGCGGAACACGGCATAGATCAACAGGAAAATGATCACCAGCGCGATCGGCACTACCACCTTGAGTCTTTCCATGGCACTGGCGAGGTATTCGAACTGACCGGACCACGCCACGGTCGTACCCGGCGGCAATTTGACTTGCTGCGCCACGGTGCGTTGCAGGCTGGCCACCACCGTGCCCAAATCGCTGCCGGCCGTGTCGACGTAGACATACGTGGCCAACTGGCCGGCCTCGCTTTTCAGCATGGACGGGCCCGCCACCACGGCGATGTCAGCCACCTGACCCAGCGTGAGCTGGGCGCCGTTGGCGGTGACGACCGGCAATTGGCGCAAGGCCTCGACCGAGTCACGCTCGGCACGTGGATAGCGCACGACGATGGGATAGCGCTCGCGCCCTTCGACGGTCTGACCGACCGGATCGCCACCAACCACGGTCGCGATCAGCTGCTGCACGTGCTCCTGGGTCAGCCCGTAGCGTGCCGCATCGTCGCGGCGGACATGCACGTCCACGTAGCGGCCACTGGTCGGGCGCTCGGCAATCGCCGAGCTGACACCGGGCACCGTCTTCGCCACCGTTTCGATCCGATCGGCCACGGTCTGCAGCGTGGCCAGGTCGGTCCCCAGCACCTTGATGCCGATCGGACTCTTGATACCAGTGGAAAGCATGTCGATCCGGTTGCGGATCGGCGGCACGAACAGGTTCGTCAGACCCGGCACATGCACGGCCTTGTCCAGCTCCGCCTTGATCTTGTCCATCGTCATGCCGGGCCGCCACTGGTCCTTCGGCTTGAAGGTGATCGTGGTCTCGAACATCTCCAGCGGCGCTGGATCGGTGGCGGTGTCGGCGCGCCCCGCTTTGCCGAACACGTGATCGACCTCGGGTACGGTCTTGATCATGCGATCGGTCAACTGCAGCAACTGCGAGGCCTTGCCGGCGGACAGTCCGGGCAGTGCGGTGGGCATGTACAACAACGTGCCTTCGTCCATCGCGGGCATGAACTCGCTGCCGAGCCTGGTCATCGGAATGATCGCGGTGAGCAGCAGCACACCGGCCAGCACCAAGGTCGCTTTCGGATAGCGCAACACGGCTTCGAGGAGGGGCCGATAGCCATGGATCAAACCCCGGTTGAGTGGATTGTCGCGCTCCGCACGGACGCGTCCGCGGATCAGATAACCCATCAGCACCGGTACCAGGGTCACCGCCAGCCCGGCCGCTGCCGCCATCGCGTAGGTCTTGGTGAAGGCCAGCGGCTTGAACAGCTTGCCTTCCTGCCCCTGCAGCGCAAACACCGGCACGAACGACAGCGCGATGATCAACAGGCTCACAAACAGCGCAGGCCCCACCTCGCCGGCAGCATCGGCGATCAGCGACCAGCGCTGTGCACCTTGCGGTTCACGTCCGTCGTTCGCGTTACGCCAATGTTCCAGATGCTTGTGGGTGTTCTCGATCATCACGATCGCCGCATCGACCATCGCACCGATCGCGATCGCGATGCCGCCGAGCGACATCAGGTTCGCCGTGACGCCTTGCAGATGCAGGGCAATGAAGGCAACCAGCACGCCAAGCGGCAGTGTGATCACGGCCACCAGCGCCGAGCGCAGGTGCCACAGAAACAATACGCAGACCAGCGTCACCACCAGGAATTCTTCGAACAACTTGCTCCACAGATTGCTCACCGCGGCGTCGATCAGTCGCGAGCGGTCGTAGGTGGGCACGATCTCGACGCCAGCCGGCAGGCTGCGCTGCAGTTCGGTCAGCCGCGCTTTCACGGCGGCAATGGTGGCCTTCGCGTTCTTGCCCGTGCGCATCACGATGATGCCGCCGACCACTTCGCCTTGGCCGTCCAGTTCGGCGAGCCCGCGGCGGAAGGTCGGACCTCGCCGCACGGTCGCCACGTCCCGCAGCAGCACCGGCACACCGCTGGCGTTGGTGGTGATCGGCACGTTTTCGAAGTCCGTGCGGCTCTTCAGGTAGCCTTCGCTACGCACCATCAGTTCCGCTTCGCCTTGTTCGATCACTGAACCGCCATTGGCACCGTTGGCGGCGCGCACCGCATCCACCAGTTGCGCCACGGTGATGCCGCGGGCGGCCAGCGCTTGCGGATCGGGCACGATTTGCCAGGCCCGTTCCATCCCGCCCAGGGTGGCGACCTCGGCGACGTTCGGCACCGTCTTGAGCTGATAGCGCAGGAACCAATCCTGCAGCGCACGCAGCTGGCCAAGATCGTGCTGACCGGTACGATCCACCAGCGCGTATTCGTAGATCCAGCCAAGTCCCGTCGCATCGGGACCGAGGGCAGGCGTGACACCTGCCGGCAGGCGATCACGGGCCTGGCTCAGGTACTCCAGGACACGCGAGCGCGCCCAATACAAATCGGTGCTGTCATCGAACAGCACATCGACATACGAGTCGCCGAAGAACGAAAAGGCGCGCACCGTCGTCGCGCCAGGCACCGACAGCATGGTGGTAGCCAGCGGATAGGTGACCTGGTCCTCGACCACCTGCGGCGATTGGCCCGGGTAGCTGGTGCGGATGATCACCTGGGTATCGGACAAATCGGGCAGCGCGTCGACCGGCGTGCGCGTCATCGAGAACATGCCCATCAGGGCCAAGGCCAGTGCAGCCAACAGCACGAACACCCGATGTGCTATCGCCGCGCGAATCAGAGCGGCGATCATGGTTTGCCTCCCATCGGCATGCCCGGCATCGGTGTACTGGCGGCCGGTACCGGTTCGGCGGTGGTGTCATTCAGGCGTTCCAACGCACCGGACAGGCTCGCTTCCGAATCGATCAGGAACTGGCCGGAGACCACGACCTTTTCACCGCCCGTGAGGCCGTCGAGAATTTCCGTATAGCCTCCGGCCGCACGCCCGATGCGCACCGGTACAGCACGGAAATGGCCATCCCCCTCAGCAACAACTACCCGCGCCTGGCTTCCGGTGGCGATCAGTGCGTCGTCCGGCACCACGGGCACGGCTTCGCCGGGTGCGGGACTGAGCTGCACGGTGGCGAACATGCCCGGGCTCAAAGCACCATCGGGATTATCGATCACGATGCGCGCGCGCTGTGTACGGGTGGCGCTGTCGATATCCGGCAGCAGCGTTTCCACGGTGCCGTGGAACCTTTGGCCGGGTAGTGCATCGACGCGCACCGCAACCGGCGTGCCCGCACGCACGACACCCGCCACTGCCTGCGGCAACGCGGCCTCGACCCACACGGTGGACAATCCATTGATCGTCATCAATGTCTGCCCGACATTGACCCGTTGCCCTTCACGCACGTCCAGCGTCGTGACGACGCCCGCCTGCGGTGCACGCAGGGTGATCGCGGCGCCTGAACCATGACGCACGCCCTGGATCTCTGCCGCAGTCAAACCCAATACCTTCAGGCGTTGCAGTGCGGCGGCGCGCAGGCCTTTCGCATCGGCCGACTGCGCTCGCTGGAGCGCGCCGTATTCCGCCAGGGCGCTGCTCCATTGCGGCGCCAGCAGTTCGGCCAAAGGCGCACCGGCAGCAACGGTTGTGTATGGCGCACGCACGTCCAGTTTCGTGATGACTGCATCGACCCGTGCGCTGACCGTCACTGCCTGCCGCAGATCCCAGCTGATGGTGCCCGGGACCCGGATCGCCGACGCCAATACGCGCCGCTCGACCGGTGCGGTACGCACGCCCAGGTTCTGCACCGTCGCTGGATCGATCCGGATGACATCCTTCGCGGCGCCTTCATCGGCATATTTGGGCACCATTTGCATGCCCATCGGTGAAAGCCCCGGCTTGGCGAAATGCTGTGCGGGCACCATGGGGTCGTACCAATAGAGGACTTTTTTGCCACCGGCATCGGAGGCAGGCAAGGCCAGTCCATCGGCCGGCGTCGCCTGCGGATGACGACGGCCGCCGACATACCCGGCCACTAGCAAAAATGCGGCTAGCACGAGGCCAGCAAGGATCATCAGTGCGCGCTTCATGGCGTCGTCTCCGAAGTCGGCAGCAGGTATGCCAGCGAGGCCCATAGCCGTGCCCGTGCAGCCAGCGCATCGGCATAGGTGAGGCGCAGTTCGATTTCGTCGCGCCGGGCATCGAGCCACGGTTGTAGCGAGCCGCCGCCGCGATAACCGGCGAGCGCGGCTTTCGCGCGGTCACGGTCGAGGGGTAGCAAGGTCTCCTTGTAGCGCTGGATCTGTCGATTCCAGCCCTGCCAACTCGCCAGCGCACGCGCTACCGCTTCGCGCTGCGCGCGACGTGCATCGGCGTGATCGGCTTGCACCGCATCCAACTGCGCACGCTTGGCGCTGATACCGCGATCCTGCCGGTTGCGGGTGAACAGCGGCAGGCTTACGCCCACCTGCACGGTCACCATGTCCGAGAGATACGGCGCGCGCCGGCCATAATCCACCGACACGTTCCAATCCGGGTGTTTGGCGGCACGTGCCTGATCCAGCGCGGCCTGCGCGACCTGTTCGCGCGCCTGCCATGCCTGCATCGGCGCCTGGCGGTCGATGTCCCGTTCAAGACGAGTCGCTGTGACCGGCAACTGACCGAAGTCCGGCGCTTCGGCAAGATCAGGAACGCCCTGACCCAGCCATCGCTGCAAGCCCGCCTGGGCAGCGGCGAGATCCGCGTTGTTTGCTTCCAGGCGATTATCGAGCGTAGCGGCTTCGGCACGGGTGGCCAGCGCGTCAGTGGCGCTGCCTTCGCCGCCACGCAGACGTGCTTGTGCGATCTGAACCGCCAAATCACTCTCGTCACGCAGTTCGGCCAGCAGGGTGCGTTGTTTTTGCGTTGCCCAGACATCGATCCAGGCATCGGCGATGCGCTCCTGCACGGTCTGTGCGGTGGCCACGCGATCGGCCTGCGCCGCATCGATCTGCGCATTGGCCAAGGTGCGCTCGGCACGGCGTGCGGCCCGTGACGGAATGGCTTGCATCACGCCGACGGTGCGCATCGTCATCCCGTCCGAGCGCAGGCTGAACGCCCCGGGGCTGGTGACGGGAAAACTGGAGAGCCCAAACGTCAGGGTGAGATCTGGCAACTGCCCGGCACGCGCGCCTTCCTCACGGGCCGCCGCCATATCGGCTGTACGCGCTTCAAGTTGTGGCGCTCGCGCCAAGCCTTGCCGAACGGCCGTTTCAAGCGTCAGTGATGGCTCGATGGCACCGGCCGTCGTTGCCAAAGCTCCCAACAGAAGCGCGGCCAAAACCGACGCCATCAGGCGCCGGACAAAGTGAAAGGACAACATGGATGAACACTCCGTCGATCTGCGATTCGCGCCGTGCCATGCAGCAGGGCGCCCGTCGGTAGGTACCGCGGCGCGTCAGATCAAATCAGGAGTGAGCAGAACAACAATATGGGCGGAGGTGGTGGCGCGCGCAAATGCCCGACACGTTGGAGCGCGCGATTCGATGGCGGAGTAACGGCCGTGACCGATATCAGCATCGGGGGCATCGCGGGCATTGGGTTCAGTGGCACCGACGCCGTGTGGGCCTCAACCTGCGTGGCGTGCTCGGGCATGCAATGCTTCTGGCACAGCGGACTGGCGGGGGTATCCCGATTCTGCGCACAGCCGTCGTCCATGCCCGGCATCGAATTCACCAACGCGGTCGCCGTCGCCGCTTCGAACACAGTCGGGCAAACATAAGCAGCCAGTGCCGTCTGCTGCCAAAGCATCAGCAGCGTCACCAGCCAGAACAGGCGGCGACGTGTGGTGCGACGCATGCGGAAAGGGCGAGCCATGGGCGACACTATATCTCCAAAATACCAAGCATTGCGTTGACTTGAATCAACTACGGGTTGTCGGCCGAGCCGCCCCCGCTGTTCTTACTAGCTCACTCGGAAGCCCGGATCGCGTCACGATAGACGTACTCCCGCCTTTGCCGGCGAAGGCATCGCGCTGGGCACGCCCCATTCGCCGACGTTGCTCATCTCAGCCATGCCGCTTACGGCCCAGCCGCAACGCATTGGCGACCACCGACACGGAGCTCAAGCTCATTGCCAAAGCGGCGATCATCGGGCTGAGCAACAGGCCCGTCAGGGGGTAAAGCACGCCTGCGGCGATGGGTACCCCCAATGCGTTGTAGAGAAAAGCAAAGCCCAGGTTCTGCTTCATGTTGGCGACGGTGCCGTTGGAAATCGA
The DNA here is from genome assembly GCF_039680435.1 of Mizugakiibacter sp. Classification (NCBI taxonomy): domain Bacteria; kingdom Pseudomonadati; phylum Pseudomonadota; class Gammaproteobacteria; order Lysobacterales; family Rhodanobacteraceae; genus Mizugakiibacter; species Mizugakiibacter sp. Next base: position 19,969 of record NZ_JBDKSX010000060.1, read on the forward strand.
CCGTGCCCGCACAATGCCCCGCAAGTCGCCCTTGACCAGCGTCACCTGCGCGCTCGACATCGCGACGTCGGTGCCCGTGCCCATCGCGATGCCGACGTCGGCACCAGCCAGCGCGGGCGCATCATTGATTCCGTCGCCAGCCATCGCTACCCGGTGCCCATTGGCTTGCAGTTGCCGCACGAGGTCGATCTTGTCCTTCGGGCGGACCTCGCCATGGACTTCGTCGATGCCCAGCGTGCGCGCGACCGCATGGGCCGTGGTGACGCCGTCGCCGGTGGCCATCACGATTTTCAGGCCAGCGGCGTGCAGTGATGCGATGGCGCCCGCGGTGGTGGCCTTGATCGGGTCGGCCACTGCGAGCAGGCCGGCCAGGGCGCCATCGACGGCCAGATACATCACGCTGGCGCCGGCTCGACGGAGCTCCTCCGCTGGAATCGAAAGAACGGATGGATCGACCCCGACCTCGTGCATCAACGCGGTGTTGCCGATCGCCAAGGCGGAGCCTCCCACCTTGCCGCGTACCCCGATGCCCGTGGCGGACTCGAAGCTCTCCGGCGTTTCCAGCGCCAGGCCACGATGACGGGCTTCCGCGACGATCGCGTCGGCCAACGGGTGCTCGCTGCCCTGGTCGAGACTGGCCGCCAAACGCAGCACCTCACGCTCGGTGAATCCTTCAGCCGCCAATGCGGTGTGGAATGCCGGACGGCCTTCGGTCAGCGTCCCGGTCTTGTCCACGATCAGGATGTCGATCTTGCGGAGGTTCTCGATCGCCTCGGCATCGCGGAACAGCACGCCTTCCCCGGCCGCCCGACCGGTCGCCACCATGATCGACATTGGCGTGGCCAGCCCCAACGCGCAGGGGCAAGCGATGATCAGTACCGAGATCGCATTGAGAACCGCGAACGTCCATGACGGCTCCGGGCCAAACAATCCCCACACGAAGAAGGTCACGACGGCGATCGCGAGGACCGCGAGCACGAACCAGAAAGCCACCTTGTCGGCCATGCGCTGCATTGGTGCGCGTGAGCGTTGCGCCTGCGCGACCAGTTGCACGATCTGCGACAGCACCGTCGCCGAACCGACTTTCTCCGCCCGCATCACGAGGCTGCCGGTACCATTGAGGGTTGCGCCAATCACGCTGGAGCCGATGGTCTTTTCGACCGGGACAGGCTCCCCGGTCAGCATCGACTCATCGACATGAGAACGTCCCTCGACCACCTCGCCATCCACTGGCACCTTTTCACCGGGGCGCACGCGCAGGCGGTCGCCGACGTGGACATGGCTGAGCTCGACGTCCTCCTCGCCGCCATCGTCGCGCAGGCGACGTGCGGTCTTTGGCGCCAGCCCCAGCAGGGCTTTCAGGGCGGTCGATGTCTTCGAGCGGGCGCGCAGCTCAAGCAGTTGGCCGAGCAAGGTCAGCGAGACGATCACCGCGGCGGCTTCGAAATAGACACCCACGCGGCCATGTTCATGGAACGACGCCGGGAACAGATCGGGGGCAACGGTGGCGACGACGCTGTAGCCGAACGCCGCGCCGACACCGATGCCGATCAGGGTCCACATGTTGGGACTCAGGTTGCGGACCGACTGCACGCAACGAACAAAAAAGGGCCAGCCGGCCCACAGCACTACCGGGATGGTCAGTACCAGCTCGATCCAGGTCCGGGTGTCCACCGGCAACTGGGGAAAGTAGTGGCCGAACATGGCCAGCACGAGCACCACCAGCGTCGCCGGCAAGGTCCACCAGAAGCGGCGGCTGAAATCACGCAGTTCGGGATTGTCCTCATCGTCCAGGCTCGGCATTTCCGGCTCCAGTGCCATGCCGCAGATCGGGCAAGTGCCGGGACCTTCCTGGCGCACCTGCGGATGCATCGGACAGGTGTACATCGTCCCCGCCGGCTGCGCGCCGGTGTCGTCAGATCGCTGGGCCAAATATCTGGCTGGATCGGCGACGAAGCGTTGCAGACAACGCGCCGAGCAGAAATGCTGCGTTACCCCTTCATGCTCGACGTGATGTGCAGTGCGGGCCGGATCGACCTGCATGCCGCATACCGGATCGAGTGCGCCCGCGTTCGGGTTGGCGCCGATGCCAGCATGGTGTTCGTTGGCAGTCATTCTTGCAGTCTCCGGAAGAACCTGTGGTGGTGCCCGAAACTCGGCGCCGGGGTAGCCAGCGGCGACGGTAGGGGTGGTTGTGGCCGGCCCGCCTGTGGGCGAGCCGGCCACGGAGGATCAGCCGCCCATGCTGCGGCAGGCTTCCGCACAGCGCCGACAGGCGTCAGCACATCGCTTGCAGTGTTCCATGTCGTGCGCTGCACATTGCTCCGCGCACCAGTCGCAAATCTTCGCGCACAGCGCGCAGATCTCTTTCTGGAACGGACTGTTGCGCGCCATGGCATCGGCACACATCCGGCACATGGCGGCGCATTCGATGCAACAGGCGGGGCAGTCATTCGAGCTTTCCTTGCCGACCATGTGCGTAAAACAGTTGCCGCACTCGACGGCGCAGTGGTCGCACGCGGTGATGCAGGCTTTGACAGCTTCAGTCAGGTGATGACTCATGATGGGTTTCCTCGGTAGTACCGCATGAACGGAATTTTCCCCAGGCGCTTCCGTGAGCGCGCCTATTCAAGTTCCGCGATTCCGTTGCAAGCCGGCCGGCAGCGATCAGGCCTCGGGTCCATGGGCGGCAAAGACGCGGGATGATCCATCCCGGCCGATCAACATCACCTCGTAGCGCTCCGGTGCGCCCATTTCCATGCCGGGCGAGCCCATCGGCATGCCCGGCGCCGCGAGGCCTCGGGCGTCCGGCCGCTCGGCGAGCAGGCGGCGGATGTCCTCCACCGGCACGTGTCCTTCGATCACGTAGCCGTCGACCAGCGCGGTGTGGCAGGACATGGCGCCGGGCGGCACGCCGAGCCGCGCCTTCACCGCCGCCATCGGCTGATCCTGATGCACGGTGACGGTGTAGCCCTGCGCGCGTATGTAGCCGACCCACGCGCCGCAGCAGCCGCAGGACGGGTCGCTGTACACGTCGAACGCGTTCGCGGCCATCGCCGCCGGCGCGAACAGCGCCGCAAACAACATGCTGATGCTCATGCGGGAAAGCCACCATTTCATCGTCATTCTCCTGATACCGGCGTGGTTTGCCACTGGACGGAGACGATCTTCCAGTCCTTGCCGTCCTGTTCGAGGTTAAGCAGTTCGCGGCTGCGCAGCGTGGTCGGCTTGCCCTTGACCATGGCCTGGATGTCGCTTTCGCTACCGACCATCGCGGTGTCGCCCATCGGCATCGAACCTAAGGAGACCGGGGTGATCTGGGCGTCCTTCAAGAAAGCGATGTCCTCGCCCAGATGGCCGTTGGCGTAGTCATCGCGCGTCTGGGTGTGACCACCTTCGCTGATCGCGGCGTTGGGTGCCAGCAACGCAAGCACCGCCGCCCGGTCGCCGTGCTGCAAGGCCGTATGGAACGCCTGCGCCACGGCTTCGGCCGCCGGTACCGCCTTCGGCTTCATACCCTCCAAGGACAATGAGGCGTCAGCGGCGGCACTCGCTCCGGCTTGTGCGTGAACATGACCCTCCTCAGGGTTGGCACCGTGGCTGTGACCGGCGTCGCGGGACATGTCCATGCCCTTCATGGCAGAAGCCCCATAGGCGTCTTCGTCGGCGGCACCATGGCTGTGGCTGTGGCCACCGTCTTCACCCATATCCATGTCGTGATCTGCGGGAGCTTTGGCCACCATGTCCTTGTACTGCGCGGGCGTCATGTCGGGCAGTTTTTGCAGGAACGCGACCATGCTCCAGATGGTCGGGTCGTCGTGGCTGCCGCCCCATGCCGGCATTGCGCTCATCTTGATGCCGTGCTTGATGATCCAGAACGCATCCCTCGGGTCGACCCGCGTCTGCGACAGGTTCGGTGGTTGCGGATACAGGCCCGGCCGGATTTCCGAGTCCTTCATGCCAGGCTTGAGATGGCATTCAGTGCACATGGCCGCGTATTGGCCGGCCCCCTTAAGGATCAGCTGCGGATCGTTGAGGTCAGGCACCGCGAGGTCTTCTGAACGGACATGGATGGAGCGCTCGCGCAGGGTCTGCAAGACCGCAAAGACCGGTTTGGTGTGGTGGTCGTCGGCACCGATGTTGTAGAGGCCCGAGTAGACAAACACGCCGGCACCGGCCGCCAGGATGGCGAGCACGGCGACGACGGTGATGCTGTGATGCTTGATATGTTGTTTCATGAGGATTCCCCTTAGAACCAGAGTCGGACGCCGGCCACCCACTGCCGGTCGAAGATGGGTTGATGATCGTCACGGGCAAAGTCGGCCGTGGCGCCGAAACGGCGTGTCCAGACCACGCCGATATAGGGCGCGAACTGCCGACGGATTTCGTAGCGCAAACGCAGCCCCAACTGGGCATCGGATACACCGCTGCCGATGCGTCGGGCCGGATCGGACTTGCCGTACGCGTTGACCTCGAATTCCGGCTGCAGGATCAGCCGCTGCGTGAACAGAAGTTCGTATTCGGCGCGCAAGCGGGCGGCCGTGCGGCCGGACGAGCCCACATAGCCTGTGGCTTCCAGCTCGAACCAGTACGGCGCCAGGCCCTGGATGCCGAACGCTGCCCAGTTGCGACCGGGACCTTCGCCCAGTTCGTGGCGTACCCCGAGCTGGGTGCTCCAGAAGGTGGCGACGTTGCGATTCCAGAACGCTTCGACGTCGCCGTCCTCCAGCTTGCCGCGGCTGCGTTCGCCTTCGGTGCGGAACCATAGCTTGTTGATGTCGTTGCCGTACCAGCCTTGCGCTTCCCAAGTCTGTCCGTTGCCGTTCTTGCCATGGAACGCTTCCAGCTGATCGAACAGCAGCATGCCCAGCGGCGCGTTGTCGGCCATGTCCATGCCTTTCATGGGGCCGTAGCCTATGCCGTCGGAATAATCCGGACTGCGCGCATCAGGTGGTGCATTGCCGCCCTGCATCGGACCCATCGTCATGCCGGACATCGAACCCACGCCCGCCATGCCACCGTGGCCTGCCTTCTGCGTATCGGTGGGCATCGTGCCGTGACCCATCCCCTTCATGGCTTGTTGGCTCATGCCAGACATGGACGAGTGATCCATCCCCGATATGGTGTCGGAGGACGCCGCTGACGCGGCAGACGCCGCCGAGCCCGGCATCGAGCCATGATCCATCCCCGGCATGGAACGGTGATCCATGCCGTGCATCGCGCCGTGGTCCATGCCTTCCATGTTCCCCATGTCATGCGACGGGGTGGACGATTTGGCGGGTGCGTGCTTCTTCACTTTCTTGGCTGTCGCTTGCGCGGCCGGCTTCGGAATGCTGCTCGCGCTGGCCGGCATGGTCATCCCAGGCATGCTGCCGTGATCCATGCCCGGCATCGTGCTCATGTCCATGGAGGACGTACTGCTCGACGGAGCCGGAACACTTTGTGCCGACACCACCCATGGCAAGGCCAGCAGCAGCGCGACCAGCAGCGCCGTGTGGCGCGGAGCGATTAAGATATGACGATGTGTTTTCATGACACCACCACCTCGCGGAACATGCCCGCCTCCATGTGGTACAGCAGATGGCAGTGGTAGGCCCAGCGGCCAGGGTTGTCGGCCGACACGGCATAGGTGATGCGCTGGGCCGGTTGCACATTGATGGTGTGCTTGCGCACCTGGAACTGACCTTCAGGGTTTTCCAGCTCGCTCCACATGCCGTGCAGGTGGATCGGATGGTTCATCATCGTGTCGTTGACCAGCACGATGCGCAGCCGCTCGCCGCTGTTGAAATGCACCGGCTTGGCGTCGGAGAACTTCACGCCGTCGAACGACCAGATGAAACGCTCCATATTGCCGGTCAGGTGCAGCTCGATTTCACGACTCGGTTCACGCGCATCGATCGGGCCACCGATGGTGTGCAGGTCGGCGTAGGTCAATACGCGCCGACCGTTGTCGCGCAGGCCTATACCCGGATCGTCGAGGTTGGTCCGCGGCATGTCGACATGCATGTCGACGCCGGGGCCGTACTCGGTGCGCGCGTGGCGGACCATGGGTTGACCGCCGGGCGTGAGATTGCCCATGCCTGGCATGGCCATCCCGTGCATGCCGCCCACGTCCATGCCGGGCATGGCATCCGCCGTATGCCCGCCGCCGTGGCCCATGGGGCCCATCGGCATGGCACCCATCATGTCCTCCATGCTCAGCCACACGCGCGGGTCCATCGCTGGTACGTCGGCCTGCATGCCCTCGCGTGGCGCCAGCGTCCCGCGTGCGTAGCCCGTGCGGTCGATCGACTGCGCGAACAGCGTATAGGCACGCGTGTCCTGCGGCTCCACGATCACGTCGTAGGTTTCAGCCACTGAAATGCGGAACTCGTCGACCGACACCGGAGCAATGTCCTGGCCATCGGCCGAGATCACCGTCATCTTCAGGCCGGGAATGCGCACGTCGAAAATGGTGGAAGCCGAACCGTTGATGAAACGCAGGCGCACCTTTTCGCCGGGTTTGAAGATGCCAGTCCAGTTGCCCGCCGGCGCCGCGCCGTTCATCAGGTAGGTATAGGTATAGCCGGAGACGTCCCCCAGATCGGTGGGATTCATGCGCATCTCATTCCACATCTTGCGCATCGCCAACGCCTGGCTCAGCCCCTTCTCGCGCACGTCGCGGAAGAAGTCGGGCACGGTGGGCTGGGCAAAGTTGAAGTAGTCGCTCTGCTTCTTGAGCTTGGCGTAGATGTGCTCCGGGTCCTCGTCGGTCCAGTCGTTGAGCATGACGACATAATCGCGATCGGTCGGGTAGCGCTCGGGGCCAGCCGGCTCGATCACCAGCGGACCGTACAGCGCGTTCTGCTCCTGGAAACGCGAGTGCGAGTGGTACCAGTAGGTGCCCGTTTGGCGCACTTCAAAACGGTAGACGAAGGTCTCGCCCGGCGCGATGCCATCAAAGGAAATGCCAGGCACGCCATCCATCTGGAACGGCAGAATGATGCCGTGCCAGTGGATCGATGTCGGTACACGCAAGCGGTTGGTCACGCGTAGGGTGACGGTGGTGCCTTCCTTCCAGCGCAGGATCGGACCGGGGATGCCACCGTTGACGGTGGTGGCCATGCGCGGCGCGCCGGTGTAGTTGACCGGCGTTTCGGCGATGTCGAGCGAAAAGTCGGTGCCGCTCAGCACGGTGGGGCGGCCGGGGCTGGTCAATGCCCAGACGTTTGGTGGACGAAGCAGGCCGAAACCAACTACGGCACCGCCGATGGCCACGCCTTGAACGAAGCGCCGACGTGACAAATCCGCCGGGGGCGGGGGAAGCATTTTCATGGGTCTCTCCAGGGCAAGCGATACCGACCATGCGATATCGATCACAGCCGATTGCTTGCGATCATCCACACGACGATCGCAAGCAAAGCTCATCGAAAATGAGGGAGAGTCAGACCGCCGGTGGTCGCAACGGAGGGGCAGTATTTACCGATGGCGCGCTGCTGGGCAGCGGCGTAGCGTAATTGGCGGTGATCGTCGCCGGGGCCACAACGTTAGCTGGTCCGGGTGGCAACGTGCTGCCGCACATGGCTGCACAGTTGCAGGCATGGCCCACTGAACCACCACAACAACCTGCATGGCCGTCGCAACAGGATGTCGACCCTTCGCTGGCCGTGTGGTGGTGACAGTGTTCACTGACCGCCGCAACCGTCGCGTGCATGGCATGCGAATGAGGGCTTCCCGTCATGCCCATCGGCGCAGCGGCCAATGAGTTGATGACCAGCATCAGCCACGCCAGCGCGCCCATCGCCCGGAGGCGACGTGAACGAGCGAGTTGACGCAGCGAGAAGGTCATGAGGCGAGCTTACCCGCGCGACCCGACACCCTCAACTCTGGAGTTGGGTATAGATGCCTCACGGCTTGCTGAAGCCCATGTGCAAGGTGATCTTGTCGCCGGCCTTCAGGTTGGCCATCGTGGATGGCGGAAAATGCACCTTCAAGGCCATCCCTTCGGTGGTCACGTCGACCACGCCCGTGCTTGCATTCACTGCCGTCACCGTCGCCGGCATCATGTGCATGCCCATCATCTTGTGCTGCATGCCTTTCATGCCCGGATGCATGGCATCCATCTTCTGCATACTGTTCGCTTCCGTCTTCGGCATGCTGCTCTGGGCAACGGTGACACCGCTGCCAGCCAGTGCAAACGCCACTAAACCAAGCATGGAATATAGTGATTTGCGAGAAATAGTCATGTGACCGTCTCCAACGCGAGTTGCCATACGCAACTGTATCGATCCTATGCCCACTTATGTGTACGGTAGTTGAAATTCCGGCTAATACCCTTGCTGCAGGCGACTTGGTTACACCTTCAAATAGCCTCAACGCCACAATGAGTTCTCGCATCTAAAGGTTCGGCGGCATCGATTCGCGTGAGCAATATGGCGCGAAGCTGCGAAACCTGGTCGTTACGGGATCGGCCGATAGATGCTGCTCACATATTGCCCATTGGCTGCTGGCTGATGGCTGATGGCCAAGTTTCCAACGATGAGGCTATCCAACCGTAGGGCCTCGCATTCGACCAATCTCCCAACTCACACTCGAGCCGCGCACCGTTACTGCAATCTGCTGCCCCATCCACTGCTCGATGACCGGCTTCCACGGAACCAGGCTGAATCCCATGCCGTCGTCCAACATGGCGTATCGGCCGCTGGCCAGCAGCACGCTGCGCCGGTAGATACCGGCCACACGCTGCCCATCGGTCACCGACCGATGCTCCAGGCCAGTTTCGGCAGCGATGTCACGCGTGGCCTTCGCCAACTCTCTGCTGCGCAGCGTCGCCAGTAGGTTACGCGCCAGAATCACTCGCTGCCCGCGCCGTTCAGCCAACCCCTGTTCCACCAGAAAGTCGGTGCGTTGGCGCAGCGTCTCCTTCACCTCTCCACCAAAGCCCATGTCGCCCAACCCCTTGCCACTTCCAATCAACTGCTGGTCCAGCCAGGTGGCACCGATCACGCGGGTCTGTCGCTCGATGGGCAGGTGTGACTTCAGTTCGATCGCGACGCCACCGCCCAGACGCTGGCTATCGTAGTGGCGGCCCTGTTCGGGCAGATCGTCCGGCACCTTCCATAGCCCCTCGGCCACACGCTCCACGATGCCGGCGCGGCGCAGGGCTTCGAGCCGGCGCACGTGCGCGGCCACTACTTCGTGCGGATCGCGGTCGGGCCTAACCTGGCCTTGGGCGACCGCCAAATGCCGGTCGGTGCGGTAGAGACCATCGACGGCCAGCGCGACGATGGTCTTGTCCGAGGCGCGTGCGCCGGCGGCGCCCTTGGCCTCGACGATGCTGCCGGTCGGGTATTGCTTCAGGTCCGTTCGTGGCGACAGCGTCACATAGTGCGCTTTGCCGTCCGTGCCATCCACGATGAGATAACCCTTGTCGTACAGCTCGTCGGCCAACCCCTTTGCAGCGATGCGGCCGATGATGGCGCGGCCATCCTCGCCCGGCTGGAACACGACCAGTTCGCGCTGCGTGCCGCCCATCGCCCGCTGCATGGTGCGAATGATGTCGCCGCGCTCGCCCATCGCCCGCAGAGTCGACTCGGCCTCGACGTGGATCACCCACGCGCCGGCTTGCGGTTGGCTCGCCAGCCCCATGCGCTGCAAACTTTGCAGGCGGCCAATCAACAGCTCGCGCTGGCGGTGCAGCCGAGCCTCGTTGAGGCGTTCGACATGCACCTGCCCATCGACGGCTTCGCGCTGCAAGGTGCGGTCCAGGCTGGTCCAGCGTTCCTGCTCGATTTCCCGTGCGAGCGTGCGTTGGATCTCCTGTTCGGTGCGCGGCCCCAGCCATTCGGTAGCGAGTTCGGCAGCGCGCTCGCGCAGGCCGCGGGTGAGGTATGCCTGCGCGATGATGAGGTCGCGGCCGGTGTCGTTCTTGCCGCGCAGGACGACGTGCGTATGCGGGTTGTCGGTGTTCCAATGATCGACTGCCACCCAGTCCAGCCGCGTGCCGAGGTCCGCCTCCAAGCGATTCATCAAGTGCCGGGTGTACGTGCGCAGATCGCCCAGCTCGGCGCCGTCCTCCGGCGAGACGATGAGACGGAACTGGTGCCGGTCGCCGTGTCCGCGTTCCTCGAACGCGGTGAGGTCGGCTTCGTCGGTCGCCGCGCCGTATGCCCTGCCCGGCTCGCCGTCGCGGCCCACGCCCTCGCGCTCGATGTAGCGCAGGTGCGTGACGGTCGAGCGTGCTCCGACCTGCTTCAGATATACCAACCGCACCTTGACGGCGGCGCGCCGCGAGTTGGCGGACAGCGACTGCCCGGTGAAGCGTGCCGCCACATGGCCGCGCCCCAACCGCGCGCCAGGCGTCTTGCCGCTCCGGCCACCGGTGGCATTGGCGGCCTTGCTCGTCTGGCGCAACACCTGGTTGATGAAAGCGTCTCCGCGGTGCTTCGGCGCGCCCGGGCGGATACGGAAACGGTCGTCGCCGTCCGAACGGTCGCGTCGGCTCATCGGGAAGCTCCATCCAAGGCCATCGCATCAGCGGATGGAAGGCACGCGATATCTCCTGAGCCGGCCTGACCTTGCTCCAACTCGCGGCACGGTGCCGCGTACCGGCGCGTGCCGCACCACCCCCATGTGCAGACACGCCTTGTGCGCACCGTGGTGCCGTACCCTTCAATCTTGCCCTGCATCTCTCCCCGACCTGACGGCACGGGGATGCGATGCCCCGGCGGCGCTGCGCGATGCGCAGCCTGCCAGCCGGCGAGCGCCTGCCATGCCAGCGGCATGGCGCGCTCAGGGCAAGCCGTCTGCACGGATGAAAACCACAGAGAATGTCGCGCAACGTGCGGCGCGAATGTGGCTGCACGGCTGACACGACGACACGGCGTGGAATACCGGAACGGCACGCCGGATGACACGATGATGCGCAGCGAACCGGCGGTCATCGTGGGCGTGCTTTCAGCCACACCGGATGCGCCACGCCAAGCACGGTGTCGGCGCGCACCGGTCCAAAATACCGGCTGTCGAACGACGCCGGGTTGGTCGTACTGAGCAGGAACAGTTCGCCAACGCGAAGACGCCGGCAGTGTGGCCAGGCATGCAGCGGTCGGCCCAGCCTATCGGTGCGCAACACGGCGGCCATCGGCACACCGTCGATGCGCACAATGCCTTCGGTGATGCACACCTGCTGCGGCGCGACGGCAGCGATCGATTTGAGCAGAGGGATGCGCAATGGCAGGTAACCGCGCCGCGCAGCCAGCGCGGCGGCGGCGGCCGGCAACGGAACCAGCACGATGCTGCCGACGTGCATCGCAGGTGACAGCGATCCAGCATGGCGTGCGAGCGGATCGATGCGATACCAGCCGACCGCCACGCTGTCGGACGGGTTGTACACCAGGCGCGACAGCGGCGACGCAAAGGACGCCCAAGCCAGCGCAGCTAGGCCGCCGGCGGCCAGTGTCGCCACGATGAGGAGAGTACGCCGGCGCGAATAAGGGTGCGGCGCCGTGTCGGTGGTGGGAATGGCCGTCATGACAGCGCCCTCCCCGCCAGCCAGGCGGCGTGCCGCTCGGCGGTGTAAATCGGCAATGGCCCACGCGCGATGAGCCGGTTGCCCAGCATGCGCCAGTACGCTGGCGATACGTCGACCGGCGCGATGCCCAAGGACTCGATGGCGTCGATGAGCGGCAGCACGAGGCGAACCATGCGTTCACCTTCGGCGTGCAGCAGCAGGCATGCGCCCGGCCACACACCAGGGATGCGCTGCGCGGCATCCATCGACGTGCATGCCTGCATCACCATGAGCTGCCAGCGTACCGTGCCGTAGTCGTTGGCCTCCCAGCGGATGCGGCAGAAGATCGACGCCGGCCAGAACGCCGCTACGCGCCGCCACCGATCACGTTGCACGTGATACGCCGGTTCACCGAAGCGCAGATAGAGGTTGAAACGATGCGCGACGTAAGCGAGCGAGACCCGAGTCAATAGCTCGTGATCGATGAGCGCCGCGAATGGCGGTGGCGCGACCGCTGCCACATAAGAAGAAGCATTCATGGGGTGTTCTCCGGGAACTCGCGCTCCAGCTGCACGCGTAGCAGCTCGGCCACCGTCACGCCTTGCGTGAAGGCCGAGACCTTGATGCGCGCACGCAGCGCGGGCGTGATGTCGAGCGTCAGGCGCGCGGTGTAGAGGTCGCCTTTCTGAAGGTCGGCGCCGTCGCCCTGGCGAATCCACGCCTCGGCGTGCGGATTCATCGGTGGACGTGCGCCGATGGCGGTGCGCTTGCTACGTGCATGACTCATGACGGCCACCGCAGCAGCTCGTCGGTCAGTGCCGTGATCTCGCATGCGGCAGCGCTGTTGGGTACCAGTTCACGTGCAAGTTGACCGGCCGCCACGCTGTCGGCAAAGACGATGCGCTGATGGATTTCCGATCGCAGCGATGGCAGCGGTTGTTCGGCGAGCGCACCGCGTGCCTCGCGGCCGATGACGGTGGTGCTGACGCGCCGGTTGATGACGAAGGCGGCGGCGAGCTGTGGCCGGAATACCTGCGCCTCGCGGATCAACGCCACCATCTCGGCACTCGCCCACAGATCGTAGGGACTCGGTTGCACCGGCACCAGCACACGGTCCGCTGCCAGCAGTGCCGAGCGCGCCAGCGCGGCGATGCGCGGCGGCCCGTCGATCACGACATAATCGCTGCGGCGTGCCAGCTCCGGCGCTTCCTGGTGCAGCGTCTCGCGTGCGAGGCCCACGGCGCTGAACAACCGTGGCAGACCCTGCTGGCTGCGTCGCTGGGTCCAGTCCAGCGCCGAGCCTTGCGGATCGGCGTCGATCAGGATGACCTGCTGACCGCGCAGTGCCAGTTCGCCGGCAATGTGCGTGGCGAGCGTAGTCTTGCCGACGCCACCTTTCTGGTTGAGCAAGGCGACGATCATCGGACGGTTCTCCCTGACGGAAAACGGTCTATTGATCGACCTGGGAAACGCGGTGGTTCGGGTCGTGGGTGTGGCCGTTGCTTTTGCGTTTCAGCAGCTGTCCACTGCCACGGCGTGGCTCTATTACCCGTTAGTGTTCTTGGGTTAGATAAGTTAGAGGCCGCGCAAGGCCGCGCGCTGATTGGGTTTGCGGCCGACTTTGTTGCCTGATAGCACGAGGACGTGTTGCCCGATAGCATGATACTTCGGTTGCCTGATAGCACGAGTCCATTCACCGCTTGTCCCCGAGTTATCCCCGTGCCGTGTACGGCACGGGCCGGAAGGTCAGCAGCTCCGCTTTGCGGTTGGGCATCCATTCGATGCCGAGCACATAGCCGGGCAAGGATTGTTTCGCCACCAGCGCACGCAGGTCGACGGCGAAGTCGTAAAACCGGGCCATGCTGCCGGACTTGCGATACAAGTACGCGAAGTCGAACTGCCAGCCGCCGGCCTGGCGTCCCCCGTGTTTGCGCACGAGGCGATACAGCCAGCGTTCGATGCCGCCGGTGAGCCGGAAGTACGCCGGGTCGATGGTCAGCACCAAGGTGGCATCGAGTACGCCGGCATAGAACCAATCCGGCAGGATCAGCTCGATGCCCAGTGACGTACCGTGCACATCGGCCCGCTCCTTCCACTCGTTGATCCACGAGAAGCGATGCAGACGCCGTTTGGTCGTCTCGCGGATTGAGGTTGCCACCGTGGTCGATTGCAGGCGATCCAGTGCGGCCTTGAAGCGCTGATAGTCGCGCAACGATGTGCCGCGCCCGATGAAGCGCAAGATCTCGTAAGGCGTGGCCCGCATCAGCCGCGAGGTCGGGATGCCGTCGTCGCGGGCTTCCACGATCTGGCTCGCGGCCCAGATCAGGATGTCGGCGTCCCAGATCGTGGCGATGCCGTGTTCCTGCGTGCCCTCCACGCGCACGGTCACACCACCGGAATGGAAGTCGATCGGCGTGGTGCGCCGCGACTTCGCCAACGAGAAGAACGGAAACGCCATCAGGTCCTGGCTGTCGCGCGGGGCCATGTCGCCCGGCAACGCGCGGAACAGCGTGAGCTGTTCGCGTGCCGGGCGGGACATGGCGAGGGCCGCCCACGCACTGCCGGTCAGCGTGCACGGCTGCCGGCCGAGTGACGCTCGGCGTACTCGGGGTCAGACGTGGCCTCGAAGCTGCGCGCATCGGCCCAGGCATCAAGATCCGCGACGGCGTACATGACGCGCCGGCCGAACTTGCGAAAGCGCGGTCCGTCGCCGATCACGCGTCGCTTCTCCATCGTGCGCGGCGACAGCCGCAGGTGGTCGGCGGCTTCGTCGTTGGTCAGGTAGCGCGGTGGTTGGGCAGTTGCAGCGGGTTGCGGGGCAACGGTATGGGCGGCATAGGGCCGCACAGGAGCGGGTCGCATGTGGGAAGCCTCCATCGATTGGGAGCACCGGCGGCGACAGTGCTGCCGGATGGAGGCAGTCTCGGAAAAGCGGCGGGTTGCGCAGAGGGTCGTTTTGCAGCGCAGGCAAAACGACCCTCTCCAAGTCATTCGAGTTGTGCGAGGCGGCGGTAGCCGCCGTGCATCAGCGTCCGGCCCCGGCGTACCAGGCGACGCACGCGCGAACGCAGGCCGCCGTCTGCGTACCAGCTTTCGGCGACCGTATCGACACCAAAAAGTCCCGCCCCCGTTTCGCGCAAGGACGCGCCCGCCAAGGTCGCATCGAGCGCCTGCAAGGTGTGTAGTTCCAGCAGCGCGGCAGGCGTGGGACGGCTGCGCGCCAATACCGAAGGCGCGGCGCTACCAGTGGCAGCCCGCTGTTCCAGCCAGGCCGTCAACAAGCGCTGGAGCGTGCCGACCGAGGCGCTGGCGCGGAGGACATGGACGTAGGCCATGCCGTCCGCAAGGCCCGGCGCCAACGCTAGCCGCAGGCAGCTGCCGGGCCAGCGCGCCAGCAGCAAGAGGCGCTTACCGTCGTGGAGAAGGCATTTGTGGCCGGGAATGCGCCAGAAGGCGAAGACAACGGCACCCGGCGGCGGATCGACGTCCGGATAGAGCTGGAGCACGCTGTCGTGGTCGGGGAACCAGACGGGATGCGCATCGCGCGCATCCCTTGCCGGGTCTTCGAGCAGGTGCAGGCCCCAGGCGTGCGCCGCATCGGATCGGCGATGATGGCGCAACCATTCGCGCCGATAGTCGGGGTTCCTGCGCAGGTACTCCCATGCCAGCGCAGGGCCGTCGAGGTGCAGCACGTAGAGATACGCAGCAATGGGATACCAAGGCTCGGCGCTTCGATCGACCATGGTGCACGCTTCCCTCATTGAGCAGGAACATCGCCACGGTCGTCGCTGTGCAGGGACGACGGTATCACTTCAAGGCGTCATCAGGCCTGGGGTAAAGTAACCATCGGTGTCCAGTCCGATAGGCTCCGGCATCTTGCACGTGCAGTCCAAATCGTGACGGCTGTGCGTGCGCGAATCGCACGCAGCACGTAACACCCTGCCGCAAGCCGCGTCCCGCATCGTGACTTTTTCGGTCAGGCAGCCCCCTCTCGCCACGCAAGAGTGGCGTTTCAGACAATCCGGGTATCGAACCAGACCAAGAAAGAAAGGAAGCGAGGCGCGATCAGTCCGGGATCGAGCCGTCGAGCTGTGCCACCCGCACATACCCGGATAGCGGCCGTGCTGCGTGGAAGTACAGGTCGCGCAGGATGGGCCGCCCGAGCGGCCCGACGATAGCGGCCAAATCTGACAGTTTCACCACGCCTAGTGCGGGCATCCCGATGCCAAGATCGATCAATCCCCAGGCTGTATTGCCGTCGGTGGGATCAAGCGCGGCCAGCAGCCAGGTCGCGTGCGCGTCCGGCGTGAACAGTCGTACCACCGGCATCGGGTCGACGGTCTGGCCAGCAGCGCGTGCCTCGCCGACGGCGAGCAGTTGCGCGCGTTGTTCGTCGGTAACGAGCGGCTGGGTCATGGCCAGGAATCCCACGAAACCAACAATGCATGGATACGCTTTGCCGCCAAGGCGCGGAAGCGTCGAAGCGGATGTGTGCTTTCGTGCGGAAGCACGAAGGCGAAAGCCATCGAATCCGTACATGCACGGAAACGTCGATGCGCAATGGCGCATATCAGGAAAGACACGGAAGCGGCTCTCCGGTTCTGTCGAAATCCGTCAAAGCTGATTTCAGTGACAGGACAACAGGCTAAATCGCCACCAATGAGTTAAAGATAACGTGGTTTTGATTGTCCCTCGACCGGACGCTTCTGTCCATGCAGAAGCGCCCCGTCCAACCCGGCCGACCGGCCGGCGCCACCACCTTCGATGCCGAACTGGCCCGGGCATTCGGCGCGGCGGTGCGCGCATTGCGGACGGAGCGCGGCATCGCCCAGGAGTTGCTGGCGAACCAGGCCGGGATCGAGCGTTCCCATTTGGGAAAGATCGAGCGCGGCGAGCACATGCCCACGCTGGCGATCATCTTCAAGATCGCCAGCGCGCTGGAGTGCAGCACGGCTGCACTGATGAGCGCGACGGAAAGCCAGCTCGCGGCGTCCGGCGCGTAGCTTTTGCCGTGCTGCCTCCGGCACCACGGCGCCCCGCCGCAAGGGGCCGGGCGCCGTGGTGGTGGTTAGTCCGCCTGCTGCGGCTTGCTGCGCGACCAGATCAGGTCGTGCGTGCCGCCCTCGCTTTCGATCAGGCGGGCATAGACCGTTGCCGGGAACGAAGGATCGTCGAGGGTCACGGACACGTAGGGCCGTTCGGCCTTGCTGACTTTCTTCCACGCCGCGCCGATGTCGTGGCCGGCCGCCTGTACGCGGAAGTCGGGGGCGTTCTCGCTATCGCCCTTATCGTTGGGAACCAGCTTGACCTTGACGTTGAGCGTCAGGGTGCGGAGCGTGCCGGTGAAGCCGTCTTTCTCTGCGGTGAAGGTGCCGATGTTAGCCATGATGTTTTCTCCTTTCGGGTTGAACAAGGTCGCGCCCATCGCGTCCTTGTTGTGAACCGGCCGGCGGGGGATGGGCCGGCCGCACCGCGCAGCGGGCGCAACACCGTGGAGCACCCGGAAGCGAAAAGAATTTGCTGCGCGAGGAAGCCGCGCAGCGGCGGGGAAATTGTTTTCGCTGGAGGGTTGCGGCCATGAAGCCCAAGGCGCAGCCGCGCCCTCGCCAGGATTCACAACGAGACAAGGACGCAGGGGCCGTCCGCCACCGAAAGGAGACAGGGCCGACTCGACATTCCGCACGACGGCTGCACCGGCTCGTGCCCTGACGAGGGCAAGGTCAACACCCCAGCGACAGGCGAGAACGCCCCCTGGCGCAACGTGCAGCGACGTGCTTGAGGCGTGGCGTGGAAGTTCCATAGGCAAGGCCGGGCGGCGTGTCGGTGAACCGTCCTTCGTGACGGCCAGGCGGCGAGCCACCAGCGTCGAGGACGGCACGCTCCGGCACAACCTGCTGCAGCAAGCTGGGGCGTAGCCCCACGGGCCCCGCCCATGGCGGGGGGCGCGCGAACCCGGCAAGCGGAGCGCGCAGCGCCGTCAGGCGCGAAGGCATGAGGGATCGAAGCCGGATGGCCGTGACGGCGCAGCCGGCACGGGGCGCAGCCCGAGAGCCCGGCGGCGCGCAAGCGCCGCCACGCCCTGTTCCCGCCTCCCTAACCAGCTACGCCGAAGCGAACGCCCTACAGGATGAAGCTGCCCTGGTCGGCATAGCCGTGCGGCTCGATCGCCACCGCGGCCACCCGTGCCTGCACGGCACGCTTGCACGAAAAACCCTCGCCGCCGTCCTGTATCCACGCGCCGAGCCGGCGCTCCAGCCAGCCATGCGCGGACGCCGCACCATCCTCGATACCGCCGCAACGATCCGCCTCGATCTCTCCGTTGCGCGGGTCGAGCAGCACATGGATCGACAGCTCATCGCCGCTGATCGCGGTAACGGCGGCGGTTGCCGACAGATCGCCGTCGAAGGTGAAGCGATACAGGCCGCGCCTGCCGCCGTTGTTCTTCGGATCGGCACCGGACCACCAGTCCTCACCCGGCGACAATCCGAACAGATGCTGCTCCAGGCCGGCGTTGATCGCCGCCACCATCAGGTTGCGCCACCCCGTCCAGCGCACCCCGCGCTGCTTGCGCAGCGGAAAGGTCTTGAACGGCGAGTAGGAACGATCCAGCTCCGGCAGCAGATGCAGGTCGTCGGGCGGGTTGTAGCCCAGTTGCCGCAGCCGCTGCACCGCACGCGCATTGTTCGGTTTGCTGGCCTCGGCAGTAGCGCGACCGGCGAGTGCGGCGCGTAGCGCCGCATGGGTTCTGAAGCCGAGCGCGGCGGCCACAACCTCGCTCATGTGCGCGGAACGGACGCCGTTAACGCGACGCTCTGCCCGCTCCTTGAGGTTGCGGACGGCGGCTTCGGAAACAAAGTAGGTAGATGCAGACATGCCGAATTCCTCTGTGCATGGCCGATGTCTGCCGATTACGCATCGACCGAAGGAATGGGCACGGTCAACGTCATGGATGAAGCGGTAGAGAGCGTCGTTTAACCCGGCAGAAGGTTCAGCGCGACGCGGCTGACACGAACATCATAGCGTCCGATGGCCGGGAAGCAAGGCGTTGGAGAATGCCCCGGACTTCCCCCGTCGCCGCCTGGCCGAAGGCGGCGACGGGACGATTTTGTCGTGAAACCGGGCGCGGCAAACTTACCGCACCCGGTTCGGGGGAAAGCCCCGGCGCAGTGCGCCGGGCCATGCCGCGGAGTCACGCGGCCAGCGCGTGAGCCTCCGCCTCGTTGGTGGCATCCTCCGGCGCATCGTCATCGCTCGCCGCCTCCGGTCCACCTTCCGGCTCCGTGTGGTGCCCGGTCTGGAACATCGCAGGCATCCAGCCGGTGCCCTCGGCCAGCCGTTCGGCTTCGCTGGCCATGTCGCCCTTCTTGAGCTTCGACAGGCGGGTGACGTGCGCCGGGGCGTACCGCCCGACGGCTTCCAGAATCGCGACCTTCGATACGTGCCGGAAATAACCCCCGGCGGTCGGCTTCCACCATGCGGCCATATCCATCCCCACGGCCTGCGCCAGTTCCACGCCGGGCTGGTGCTGCGTGGTGCGCGGCGTCACCACGTCCACGGTGGCCGCGACGCACACGGCCAGCAGCCGTACCAGCTCATCTTGCGACTTCGCCAGCAGCGCCGCGAACAGTTCGGCGCTGTCCCGTGGCAATCCGTCGCGCGCGACTTTCTGCGCCGTGCACAGCGCCACAGCGGCAGGCGATTCCGACACGTCCGGGGCAAGGCTTTCCAGCCGGCCCTTCACGGTCAGGCGCACGCCAAGCGGCAGGCCGTTGCCATAGGTGCCGGGCTGCAAGACAGTCTGCACCATGCCATGCGCCAGCGCGGCCAGCGCGACGTGCGGGTGCTGCGCGACTTCGATTTGCAGCGCCGCCGTGCGGTGGGCGCTCAACCGCTGCGCCAGCCGGTCGGAGACGTTCGCGGCCTTCGGTGCTTCGTCGGTATCGCCTTCGTCCTCGTTCGTCGCTCCGCCTTCCGCGAAACCCTGCCGCAGCCGGTGCAGCGTGCGCAGCGCCTTGGCCTCGGGCTCGCGCAGCAGTCCGCGATGGATCACGGTTTCGCCTTCGCGGTCGATGGTAACGATGGCACCGGCCACGGCACGCACATCCGGCGCGTAGTCCTGCAAGGCGTCCTCGATGGCTTGCAGTTCCCCAACCAGTTGGTCACGGCGTTCTTCCAGCGTTGCCACCTTGTCCTCGTCCTCGGCGTCGTAGGCTTCTTCCAGCGTCGTGTCGATCTTGTCGAGACGGCCTTGCAACGAAGCGATGCGACGAGCTTCGCGCGCAGTCGGCTCGCGGCGCTGGCGCGGCGCGTTCTGGAACGTCTGCCGGTCGGCGTGGCGCATCTGCGGCACGGCTTCCACCCATGCCCAACCTTCGGCACGCACTTCCTCGGCCTGCATGTCGAGCTTGCCGCGCACCAGCGTTTCCAGCAGCGCAGCGTCGGTCAGGTAGGTTCCTGCATCGCCTTCAGCGAACAGGTCGCGGCGGATGCCGCCGCCCGCCTCGGTGTAGGCGTCCAGCCCGACGAAACGCACCAGCGCATGACTGGCGCTGATTTCGCGCCCGGTCAGGCGCTCGCGCAGCGCGGACGCGCCGCGTTGCCACTCCGGTGCAGCGTAGAACGCGGCTTCCTGCGCAGCGTGATCGTCGGTGATGGTCAAAGCCATCAACTGCTCCAGCGTCACATCACCGGCGCGGTAGTCGGCCAGAAGGCGCGGCGAGACATTGGCGAGCTTCAGGCGGCGCTGCACCACCAGCGGGGACACGCCGAAGTCGGCGGCAATGTCCTCGATGGGGCGGCCTTCCTTCACCAGTGCAGCGAACGCCTCGAACTGGTCGGCGGGGTGCATCTGCTCCCGCAGCAAGTTCTCGGCCAGGCTGACGGTGCGCGCCGAGGCATCGGGCACCAGCAGGCACGGCACTTCGTGGTCGGCACTGATGCGCTTCTGCTTCGCCAACAGCTTCATGGACGTTCGGCGACGATCTCCAGCCACGACTTCGTAGTTCTCGCCATCGGCGGCGAGGATGACAACGAGATTTTGCAGCAGGCCAACGCGGGCAATGCTCGCAGCCAATTCCGGGATGGACTGGCGCGGCGTCGTGCGCGCGTTGCGCTTGGAGCGGCGCGGTAGCAGCCGCGACAGTGGCACCAGGATCAGGTTCTTGGTGGGGTCGGCCACTTCCAGCGGCGCGGCGGCTTCGATGACATGGGCTTCGGCTTTGGTAACAGCATTCATGGTGAACACTCCAATCGGTTGAGGGATGCAGCAGCACGGGAAGCGGTAAGGGCTGCTGCCCGCCCCTGCCGCTGTGGGGTTCAGGCTTTCAACTGGCGCAGGCCATCGGCCAGCAGCCACAGGGCGCGATTCAGGCGCAGGTCTTGGTCGATGCCCTGCACAGGGCGAGTGGTCTGGCGGCGACCGCTTGCAGCGCGTGCGGACAACCCGCCCTTGATGAGATTTTCCTGCGTGCGGTTGACCACGCTCCTCAGGTCGTGGCGGCTGTCGTCGTGACGGCGCGGCGCGAGCAACTGCGTTTCGGTGATGGGCGCGGGCTTGCCGGGGTCGTCGTACTTCAGCGCCAGCGCGGCGCGGGCGAACACTTCCGATTCCCCGGCGTCCAGCGTGATGGCCTGCATGGCGTCGCGGGATGCCTGCGCACGCTCGAAGCCATGCAAGACGTCGTAAGCGCCTTCGATGACGTGTCCGGCCACGTCGCCCTTGTGCGGTACGCGCACGTCCGCCACGGTGTCGCCGCATACCAGCCCGTTCTGGCACACGAACCGGAACATGCCGGCGAGCATCTGATAGCTGCTCGTGCCGTCGTGCGAGTTCAGCAGGATGATTTCGTTGGCTTCGCGGCCATTGATCTGGCTGGCGTGGCGCAGCCGGATCATGTGCTTGGTGTACTCGCGGCGGTCGTCGTGGCGCACGCGGGTCTGGCACACCATGAACGGCTCGAAGCCTTCCCCGCGTAGTTCCTGCAGCACGGTGGCGGTGGGGATGTAGCTGTAGCGCTCGGAGCGACTTTCGTGCGGGGCGTCCGCGAAGATGGACGGAGCTACGGTGCGGATTTGGTCGTCGGTCAACGGATAGTCCGAACGCAGCACCGGCGAATGGGAAGCGAAGCGGGAGGCAAGTTGCATGGTCGTTCTCCTGACAGGGGTTGCTGTTCAATCCCCACCGGATTCCTAGATTCGGAGCCCGCTTTGGACTTCCGGTGGGGTCGGCGCGGAGACCTGGGCCGGTCTCGTTGCCACCGTCTTTCCTGAGTTCATCGCCCGCGACGGTCAGGAGCGCGCGGACGGGGGCCGTCAAGGAGGCAAGCGCAGGGTTGGTGCGGCCCGCAGGTGCAGCCGAGGACACGGCCCTGCGCGCCTTGACGGCACACGGCCGCGGGCTACAGTCGCGGACAAGGTGATGAAGTCAGGAAAGGCGGATCGACGGGCAACAGCCACTGCGTCGGCGCCAAGCCACGCAAGCGAAGCGCGCAGGCCCGGATCCCCGAACCGGGCCGAAGGCGTCAGCGATATGGAAGGCTGGCGAATGCCAGTCCCGTCAGGGATGAGCGGGTGGCGAACCTGGAGCAGCGCGATCCGCGCAGCGGAGGCGCAGAACTTCCACTCGCTTATTATTCATTCCGACCGCCGGCGACGGCTGCAGAACAGAACGTACAATCACAAGCAACCCGATGATGAAAGAGCATCGACCGCACGGGAGCGCCCCCACCACCTTGGAGGCAGACATTCTCAAGGTTCGGGCCTTTGAAATGGTTACAGTCCTCTTCTACGTGGAGGACTTGCGTCAATTCATCGTGCATTCCATTCGGTTCACCGACAAGCTGCTTGGCTCGATCCGGCTAACTAACGGGGAGACTAAAACCAAGGAGGGCAAACAGATGGATCTAGCGCGTGCAGCGCTGGTTTCCGAGGGGATCATCAATCAAGCCGAGAGCGACGAACTGTTTGATCTGATCAATTACCGCAATCTTATTGGGCACCAAATCCACGAGCTGACTGTGGATGTGGGGGCCTATTCAAATCGGACTCGTCTTGACCCCACGACCTATGAGCCCATCCCTGCCTATGACTACACGGCAGCAAAGCGGGCGAAGACACTCCGTCTCAAGGTCATGGAGGGAATGGCAGGCAAGTTCGTCATGGCAGTGAGCATGAGTAGTCTGGAGTTCGAGGCTGCCGAGAAGACTTATTGGGCCGAGATCGAGCGGCTGAAGAAGAAGATCAACAAGGGTATTGAACGGGCCAACAAAGCAATCACGGAAACGAACCGCGCCATTAGGTCCGTGCCCGAATCCGTGAGGGCGATGGCACAG
The DNA here is from genome assembly GCF_039680435.1 of Mizugakiibacter sp. NCBI lineage: Bacteria > Pseudomonadati > Pseudomonadota > Gammaproteobacteria > Lysobacterales > Rhodanobacteraceae > Mizugakiibacter > Mizugakiibacter sp. Next base: position 42,787 of record NZ_JBDKSX010000060.1, read on the forward strand.
CCCTATCACCCTCGCAACATCCGAGAGAATGGTTCCTTGACCAAGGCGGGCCGGACCTGCGCATTTCAACTCTTTGACGCCAAGGCAACTCCATTGGCTGTCGCCTATATGATGCGAATTTCGTTGAGGTCGGCAAATCGTTGGTTCAAGAAGTGGCAGATTCAAAACGGCTAGCTCATCGTAGCAACGCGCAAAGTCTTGTCTTTCGGCTTGAACCTCGCCAACCCGAGCGCCTGGCCGGTGAGGCCGCAGGCGTTAACTGTTAGTCTACGGGCCGCACGTCATTCACTCAGAGGATCTGCCATGGCTGTCAAACTCGATGGACTATCGCCGAAAGAACTGCAGGCGCTGATCGACCAGGCGCAGTCGCGCATGGAATCTGCCCGCGCGGCGCATATCCAGAGCGTCAAGGCCAAGATCGACGCGCTTCTCAAGAGCGAAGGCTTGCAGCTCTCCGACATCTACGCGGGACGGGGCGGCAAACGTGGCAAGCGTCGTGGCGCGGGGGTACCCAAATACCGCAATCCGGCCGACCCTTCCCAGACTTGGACCGGTTACGGCAAGCGGCCGATGTGGTTCCAGCAGGCGCTGAAGCGATCCGGCGTGACCGAGGAATCGCTGCTGATCACGCCCTCCACCCCGAAGAAGTCACCCGCGAGCAAGGCCGCCCGGAAGCAGGTGACGAAGAAGCCGCCCCGGAAGGCGACTAAGTAACGCCATCCTCTTTGGCGGGCTCGCCTCCGGAGCATCCGGACCCCTGGCTCAATCCTCCCAGGTTTCCGCCGTCGCCAGTTGCCGGGCCAACCAGGCGTCGTCGAGCAATTCCTCAAGGATCGCCAATGGAATCGTGCGCCAGTCGTAGCGATCCATGACCGGCGGAAACTGCTTTGGAAAGTGACACTGAAGGAAGGTCCGCTCGTCTTCCAGAGGAACTAGTTGCTCGTTGACCCAAGCATAGATTGCGTAGGGATGATTCGCCGTTTTCAGCAGAAGCTGGATAGGCTTTCCATTCACCCGGCAATACTTTCTTTCGTGATGATCGAGTGTGGTCGTCAACACGTCGGTGCCTTCGCATCGTGCTCGCGTCAAGAAATCGACCGCACATCGATGGATCGGATAGACGCGGACCCGGACGCCCCTGAGCACCGCCTCATCACCGTATTTGTCCGTCAACCATGCCCGCGCCGCGACCAAGCGATGGTTGCCGTTCGCGCATTCGGCCACCCCACCGAAGATCGACAGCCTCAACTGGTAGAGGCTGCTCGGTGCCGGGAAATACGCTTCTTTGGTCGGCGACTCGAAATAGTCGAAGACGTCGCTCGACCAGCCGTCGCCATGGATGCGATACGTGATCGTTCGCCAGGTATCGCCCGGCGACCAGAAATCCCGACGGCCCAACGCGACGATGCGGGCCACCGGCACGTCCACATAAACGGTTTGCTTGGCTTCAAAGTCAACGAGTCCATAAAGCCCGAGGTCCCTGTCCAGATAGACCGGACGGTCCAGCGATGCGCCGCTGGCCGTCCTGGCCGCGGTGTGGATGTGTTCAATAGCAGTCAGTGGCATCGATGCAGTGCCGGCGGTGGATGCTCCCAGTATGCCAACCTGACGGCGCGTAGCGCCGAAGGCGCGACGGTATCGGCTCCGCAGAAAGAAAAGCGGTGCGTCGCCCTGCAAGGCGACGCACCGGAGGGCGCCCAAGCGCGATCAGTTCGCCGGCCGCGCCATCATCGACTGAAGCCGCTCGATCACGCCGGGTTCGACGAATACGCACGGCAGGTCAGTCGCGATCGGCATGTTGAACACGCGAACGAACACGTCGCATCTCAGGTGCGCCACGCGGTCCGTGCGATATGCCTGTTCGGGCTTCAGTTTTGCACCGCCCGCCGGCGATCCGCTGCGTTGCGGATCACACTCGATTAGCGCGACAAAACCATCGTCAAACAACTTCTGGTGTTCGGCGCACAGGCCCCAGCCGGTGGCCGTGTAGTGCTCCATGCTCGCGCGCAGACGGCGATCCAGCAGGATGGTGCCAGTCTCGAAGCGAACGCCGCAGACAAGGCAAACGTGTTGTTCGAGGGAAACGTGCGATTTGTCGTTCATGACGATCTCCGGTTGCACGGGCGGAATTGCCCGGAACCGTCGCCAGCACGGCGCAGCGCAAGCCGTCAGGGGGCGAAGCCGACCGCTAGGACGCCAGCGCCATCGGCGCGCAGCCCTTGACGGCGAGAACGCCGTGATACGGTGAAGGGAACAGCAAGACCGCCCAGCCACCTCCCAGGAAGGCTCGGACAGGCAAGCGGAGTGCGCTGGCCCCGATCTCGGAGCCGTACCGAAGGCGTCAGCCGGGCGGAGCGAGGATGGAAGCCCGAAGGGGCGAGACTTGCGCAGCAAGGCTCGATGCGCAGGACGACAGCGCGACCGGCCATGATTGTCGGCCGGCGACGCTCAATTGAAGCTCAATCAGCCAAGGGAGACGACGGCCATGCCCCAACAGGAAAAGCTCGATGCGCTGTACCGGCTTCTGCAAGAGATGACGCTCTGCGTCAGAAAGGATGTCGTATCCACAAGCACGCGATGGACGGAGCGCATCGAGAAAACGCTGATGCTCGCCTTCATCACCGCCATGATTGGTCTGGCCATCACCGCCGTTTGGTACCGGCTCGCATCGAATAAACCTCTCCACGGCGTACCCGAGCCCATCAAGGTCATCTACCTTGTCGGCATGCTTTTGGCAGCGCTGTATATGATCACCATCATCATAAGTCTCGCGAGCATGCTCTGGCGGCATCGCCGCGAGCGTTTCGCCGCGGTTCTCAGGCCGCTCAAAAAGGACCTTTCCCAGGATCTCGACTTTCTGCTCCAGCTCGGAGACTTCGACAAGCCGACGTTGACGTATGGGCTTGTCCAGTACCGCCATCACTACGGAGTTTCGGACGGTCGGGTAGCCATGCTTGTCGGCGACATCCGCAAGATCGGACTGTTCCCCGCACTGATGGCGGTCGCCGTCGCCGCGGCGGCCCTACTCAAGGCAAGCGGCAGCAATCCCTTCCTCTGGGCACCTTTGATTCTCGCCGGTTGTTTCTATCTGGTGAGCGTCGTGGTGATTGGGCAGCGCGAACGGGCCAGCCAAGTGGTCGCGCTGCTGGAATACGCGGTTGACCAAGCCAACCAGCCGGAAACTATGGGTCCGGCCCTCAACGTCGGGCACGATGAGCGCGTTTCCAGCGTGCAACAACAGGGATCCGTCATCGCGGAACGCAGCACAAACACGAATGCGGCCGCCCTCCAGGTGGCACCATGATCCGTGTGAGGATCGATTTGCATGGCGCAGCAAAAAGGGGGCCGAAGCCCCCTTGGCTTAAAGCAGACCGCGCTCGGCGAACGACACCGTGCTGTTGCCGGCAATGATGAAATGATCCAGCGTGCGTACCTCGATCAGCGCCAGCGCCTCCCGCAACTGGCGCGTGATCATTCTGTCCGCTTGGCTGAGTTCGGGGTTTCCGCTCGGATGCGGGTGCGCCAAGATCACCGCCGCCGCATTGAGCCGCAGCGCTTCCTTGACGACTTCGCGCGGATGCACCGACGCACCGTTGAGGGTACCGCGAAACATCTCGACGTATTCAATCAGGCGATGGCGATTGTCGAGGAACAGCACTGCGAACACTTCGTGGTCGAGCCCGGCCAGCTTGGCGCGCAAATACGTCCTCACGTCGGCCGGTGAACTGAAATCGGCACCGCGCTGCATCTTCTGGTCGACGACCTGGCGTGCCGCCGCCAGGATCTGGTTGGCCGTCGCGCTGTGATAGCGGCCACGCGCATCGCGCACCAGCAGCGAGGATTCGGCAGGAGAGGAAATGTGCGACATGATCGTGCTCCGGTTGCTCGGGCGGCATTGCCCGGCACCGGCGCCAGCACGGCGCAGCGCAGCTGTCAGGGGACGAAGCCGGCCGCGAGGACGCCAGCGTGCGAGGCACGCGCAGCCCTTGACGGCGAGACCGCCGTGATACGGTGAAGGGAAACAGCAAGCCGCCCACCCACACACCACAACATCGGCAAGCGGAGCGCGCAGGCCCGCGAGGGCCGAAGGCGTCAGGGATCAAAGCCGGGTGGCCGCGACTCGGTACGAGGTGCGGCGCGCAGCCCGCGAGCCCGACGGCGGCATGCCGGGACGCTATCGCAGCAACCGTCTTCCAGTTGGATAAAACAACTATGGATACAGCAGCTGTCGACATCGCATCCTTCAACATCGACCGCGACGAAGTCCCTTTTGTCATGCCATGGCCTCGGCCTGGGAATCCGGCCGCTCTGCTCGCCTTCCATCGCTTCCAGGAATGGCAGACATTCATTGCAGAACGTGGACTGCACCCTGCCATACCGCGCATTGTTGGCGACAAGTTCCGCCGTGCCCAGCGACTCTACGCGTTAGCGTGGATAGACGCGGATCTAGTGAAAGCCGGCGAACTGGTCGCACTTACCGCGCTCGAACTGACGTTGACAGATCGGTATGGCGGTTTCTTCCGCCAACGACCCGCCCAGGCAGGCAACAAGCGAAAGCGCAGGCAGACGCCGATGTTGCACGACTTGCTTGAATACCTGGTAGACGGCGATGGCCTTACGGATGCGCAGCTGCCCTTCACGCGGCGCTACGGCGGCTCGGTCATCCCCATGTTGTGTCGTGGCCGGGCGACATGTAACGGATCAAGCACGGGGAATGTCTCGCAACCGATGCTCGCCGAGATTCGTAACTCGCTCGCGCATGGCGACCCATTCGATGGCCTGCCGTGGAGCGGCTTGCTCGAACTGGTCCGCGACCTGATCGAGTACGCCTACCGATCCTATTTGCTAGAAGCCCAAACAGGGGGTAGCCATTGAAAACCGGCCGTATTTCAATCAAACCCGACCTGGCACCCGTCGGGGTGACTTTGCCTCTCGTCCTCCTATGCCGGCTGCGGTCGAAGGCGGTGGCACCAGAATTGCCGAAAAAAATCCATATCTGAAGCCAACTTGGCCAATTTGCTACCATGGCTGACGACTGGCAGGCGTTGGGACCGGGTCTGCGGCCGTAGTCACAGGGGAGTCGAAGTAAAGTACGCCATGGCGCAACGAAAACAGCGCCATCCCCTGCTATGCCGCCGGATCCGCCACAAGAAGCGGACATAGGGACTTGGGCATGGCCGAGGCATCCACCGACAGGTTTTCAGCCGGCGAGCAGGGGCTGGGATACATCTACCAGGCACGCCTCGCACTGCTGCATCTCTTGCAATTACCTGAGGACACCGCCGTCTTCCTAGAAAAGGATGACGACCTCGATTTCATCGACGGAGGCGGTGGCAAGTCTCTGGCCTCACTCAAGCACAAGGCGGTCGGCGACAGGCTGACCGACCTGTCGACCGACTTCTGGAAGTCCGTCAACATCTGGCTCGCGCGGTACAACCGTGATGGTCGCATCGCATCGAACCTGCGGTTTTTCTTGTTCACCACAGGCACGGTATCGGCCGGCTCGTTCCTGGCTCGCCTCCTCCCCAACCAGCCCATCGCCTCCGGCGATGCGGCCACGCTGGCCGAGTTGGCCGATGCCACGCTCGCCAAGTCGACGTCGCAACTCATCGCGCCGATCACCACGGCGTTCAACGAACTAAGTGATACCGAGAAGCAGGATTTTCTCGAACGCATTCTGATCCTCGACGGCAGCCCGCGCATCGGTGACATCCCAGCCACCATCAAGGACAAGCACATGCGAAGCATCCGTCGCGAGCACCGCGAGTTTGTTTTCGAACGGCTGGAAGGCTGGTGGACTGACGCCGTGATCAAGCAGCTGAGTGGTGCCAGGACAGAAGGAATCTTCGGTTACGAAGTCTCAGACAAGCTGTCCAACTTCGCCGAGGAATACAAGGCGGACAACCTCCCCATTACCTTCCGTGGAAAGGTGCCCACCGACGAGATCGACACTGAGAACGATCCGCGCTTGTTCGTGGCGCAATTGCGCGAGACCGGCATTTCCGCCAACCGGATCAGGAGCGCAATCCTCGACTACTACCGCTCGTTCGAGCAACGATCGGCTTGGGCACGCGAGAACCTGCTGGTGTCTGGAGAAGTCGAGGAATATGAGGATCGTCTCGTCGACGAGTGGAGCCGCTATAAGGATGTCGTCTTCGAAAAGCTGAAGGACGATAGCGCCGAGGATGCGCTTCGCGATGCCGGCGCGACCCTCTATAACTGGGCGGAGTTCGAAACCGGGAAGATCGAATCCCTGCGCATCCGCGCGCGAGTCACGGAACCCTATGTCCTTCGCGGCAGCTTCCACATCCTGGCGGATGCCACACCGGAACCTAGGGTCTACTGGCATCCCAGGTTTCTCGACCGCCTCGGCAAGGTGCTGGGGGTGGCCCCATGAAGCGATGGGACCAGCGCCCGTTTGAGATTCGGAACCTGTTCAACCCAGCCTTCTGCGGCTTGGTCCTGTTCCGCGCCCTGCATGGCTACGAGGAAGAAGATGCCCGCGGCATGCCCTTCTCGCTGTCGCTGCTGGTACTGCCGCTGTGCCTGCACAAGGATTCGCGCGAGGTGATCGCCGGCAGTCCACGCAGTTACCTTCTCAAGACCACGGAGAGGAACCAGCAGGTCATGGTGGGCTTCGCCAACCGGGTCACGCAGATGCTGCCCTACGCCTTCGAGGGATTCGGCCTACTGATGGAAAGGGGCTGCATCGCCGTCGCGAACGATGGTCGCATCCAGACCGTGCCCAAGAAGGTACGCACAGCCGTCAAGGGGACCGATGAGACCATCACGTGCCAGAAAGTGGCTCGTATCGTCGGAAGGGAGTTCGCGCGCATCGCCGACCGGGCGACCATTTACACGACTTTCGGAATTCGCCCATGAAGATCTGTTCCATCCACATCTACAGCCACGACGGCCAGCGCCGTGATCTCAGGTTCAAGGTGGACGGGCTCAACGTCATCACCGGTCGTTCCTCCACCGGCAAGTCCGCGCTCTCCGACATCATCGAATACTGCATGGGACGCTCCACGTTCAACGTCCCCGAAGGCGTCATCCGCGACAAGGTGGCCTGGTTCGCCGTGATCTACCAGTTTGAAAAGGAGCAAGTACTGGTCGCCAAGCCAACCCCGCCCGGCGGCGGCGCCAGTTGCAGCACGGCAATGCTGCGAAGGGGCGCCCAGTTGCAGGCTCCCGAATTCAAAGACTTGGCGGTCAACACCGACGACGACAGCATCGTCGAACTGCTGTCGCGCCTACTCGGCATTCCCGAGAACCGTACCGATGTCGCGCTCGAACACAGTCGCGACAGCTACGATGCGAACGTCAAACACACGCTCTACTACCTGTTCCAGAAGCAGGGACTAGTTGCCAACAAGGACCAGCTCTTCTACCGCCAGAACGAGCAGTTCCAGCCGCAGGCAATCCGCGACACGCTGCCGATTCTGCTCGGCGTCTCCTCCCACGACCGATATGAACTGGAATCCAGGCTACGCACGGCTCAGCGGGATCTGAGGATCAGCAACAAGAAGCTGGAACAGGCGCGCGATACCGTCGATACATCGCACGAGCAGGCCATCGGCCTCTACTCGGAAGCCAGGGCGGTCGGTGTCATCGGCAACACAGACGGGAGCCCGAATGCCGACGGCGTCGTCGACACTTTGAGGTCGACGCTGATGTGGAAGCCCGAAACGGTGCCTGACGACGACGGCAGCCGGGTTTCGCTTCTGGAAGAAGAATTGGGCCAGCTGCGACAGGATCGCCGCGACACCCAGACCAGGATCGACGCGGCGCGCCAGTTTGCCAAACGGGCGGGTGGCTACGAAAGCGAGGCTGCCGAACAGATAGATCGTCTGGCCTCGATCAAGGCGCTGCCGAAAAATCCCGACAGCGGCGAATGGCAATGGCCGTTCAGCGAACGGAACTTGGCGCTGGAATCCCCGGTCGCCACCGTCCTGCTCAACGAGTTGGCGTCGCTCGATAAGGAATTGCGCATCGCCACCGGCCAGCGCCCGAAACTTGAAGCTTACCTGGCCGAACTGACCGGCAAGGCAGACGAGATCGCGGGCACCATCAAGCAGAAGGAAGCGGAGCTGTCCGCGGCGATCTCGGCCAACGAGGTCATCGCCCAGATGGGCACCCGCAACAACGCAGCTGCGCGTGTGGTCGGCCGGATCAGCCTGTTCTTGGAAACGCTCCTCCCGAACGAGGATCTCGCCAAGCTGGAAGCGGAGAATCGCCGCCTCAGCAACAAAGTGAAGCAGCTGGAGGAACAGATCGGTGCCGACGACAGCAACGAACGCCTGACCTCGATCCTCAACAACATATCGGCACAGGTGTCGCGGTACATCCAGAAGTTCAACGCCGAGTTTGGCCCCTATCCTGCGCGGCTCAACCTGCCGCAGCTGACGATCGTCTTCGATCGACCCGAGCGTCCGGTTCCTATGGGCCGGACCGGTGGCGGTGAAAATCACTTGGCCTACCACCTCTCGGCACTACTCGCCTTGCATCTGTTCGCAGCGCAGAACAACCGCCCGATCCCGCGCTTCCTGCTGATCGACCAGCCAACCCAGGTCTACTTCCCGTCCGAGCAGGTCTATAAGAACGCTGATGGCTCGGTGCAGAACACCGAGGCCGACGCCGACCTTGATGCGGTACGCCGACTGTTCGAGCTGTTACTGAAGTTCACGCAGGAGGACGCCCCCAGCTTCCAGTTGATCGTCACCGAGCACGCGAACCTCCGGGAGCAGTGGTTCCAGGCTGCTTTGGTAGAAGAGCCCTGGACCAAACCGCCTGCACTGGTTCCCGAGGATTGGCCGTAGAGACGACGCCCGCTCATTCAGGGACGTAGCCAACATGGAGATCGTCGGTGTATCTAGCGCAATTGAAAATATCGAATTTCAGAAAGCTGCAGACAGTCGATTTGAGCTTCCAGCCCGGATTGAACGTTCTGGTCGGGGCCAACAACGTCGGCAAGACCGCCGTCATCGACGCGCTGCGTGCTCTGCTGGCGGGATACGACGAACCCTACCCTCGACTGGATAGCGAAGACATGCACCGCCCCAAAGGTGGGGCTCCAGCAGGTGATATCGAATTCCGATACATCTTTCGCGACCTGGATGTGGACGATGAAGCCGACTTCCTCGCAGCACTGAAACCCGGCGACGCCGGCAGGCTTGAGGCCCATATCTCCATCCGTTACTCGGAAGCCGACAAGACCGGCCGACTGCGTGCCAAACGCTGGTGTGGCGACCACGAGGACCTTGGCCTGACCACCGACATGATGGAGAACTTACGCGGTGTCTATCTGCCGCCGCTGCGGGATGCCTCGCAGGGACTCAAGCCCAGCCGCAGCAGTCAGTTGTCACGCCTATTCCAGCTCCTCGCCGACGACGCGGGACGCGAAGGCATCAACGACGCGCTGAAGAAGCTCGACGAAGAACTGAAGAAGCATGAGCCGGTCGTCAACACGCATACGGCGATCAAGGGTCGCCACGACAGCATGCTCGGCCCGCAGCTTGCCCAGGTGCTCGACCTCGGCTTGAGCGGCAGCGATTTCCAGCGGCTGGCTTCGCGCTTATCGCTGCTGGTGGATACGTTCGAGATCGAGCAGAACGGACTCGGCTTCAACAACTTAATCTTCATGGCCGTGGTGCTCAGCGAGCTGGCCAAGAATCCTGACGCGAGATACCGCAGCTTGATCGTCGAGGAACCGGAAGCGCACCTGCATCCGCAGCTCCAAGCCGTGCTGCTCAGCTATCTGGAGATGATCAAGGCGGTTAAGGGCGAGAAGCCCGTCCAGTTGTTCGTCACCAGCCATTCCCCAAACTTCGCCAGCATCGCCGACCTCGACAGTCTGGTCTGCCTGGTCGACACGGGGAATTCCGTGGAGACGTTCTTTCCACGCACGATCACCTTCGACAAGGGAAAGCGCGAGAAATTGGAACGCTATCTCGACGTGACCCGTGCCGAACTGTTCTTCGCCCGGCGCGTCATCTTCGTCGAAGGTGCCGCCGAGTTGATGCTGGTAAGCGTGCTGGCGGAGAAGTGCGGTCACAAGCTACGCGTGCATGGCGTCAGCCTGATCAGCGTCGAAGGTCTGAACTTCGATTCGTTCCTCCCGCTGTTCGGCGAAAAGGCATTGAAGATCCCGGTGGCAGTCATCACCGACGCTGACCCGACTGCTGAACCGGAAGGCGGCGGGGAGGCGCAAGCTCTCTATCCGGCGCTTGGCGACGCGGTGAACGTGTCGGACAACACTGCCAAGATGAAGGAACGTGAAGACACCTTCGTCAAAGTCTTCCACGGACTCAAGACGCTGGAGTACGACCTGGCGCTACATGCCGACAACCGAACTGCGATGCTGGCCGCTCTCTCGGAGCTTCACCCAAAGATCGGCAAAGCGGTCTCGGCGGCGGTCGACGCTGCTGAAGGCGACGCGGCAAAGGCGCGCGCTCTGTTCAGCGGCATGTTCGAGCGCCCGCAGAATAACGTGCAGAAAGGCCGCTTCGGCCAAGCCTTGGCACAGGTGTTTGTCGATGGCGCCGCCTGCGTGGTACCGGACTACATAAGCAAGGCGATCGCCCATGCCTGCCAGGTTCAACAGGCCGCTCCATGACTCAGGTATCCGACGAGCAGCTGCAGATCATTGGCGCGCCGCTCGCGCCGATGTCCGTGATCGCCTGCGCCGGCAGCGGTAAGACGTTCACCGCCGTGCGCCGGCTTGCGCAGATGCGTCAGCATCTCGGTGAACACCGTGGCCGCGTCGCTCTCCTCTCGTTCTCCAATGTCGCGGTGGACACGTTCAGGCGCGAGTACCAAAACCTGGCGCAGAACACGTCCGGCGGATTTACTCATGATCGCGTCGAGATCGATACATTGGACGGGTTCATCACCCGCAATGTCCTGCATCCACATGCCTATCGGACGATGGGTGCGCAGCAGGCCGTGTTCCTGGTGACAGGCGGAGAAGCATTCCTCAACGGCTTCAAGTTCCGGACCGGCACGTACCCGCGCGATATCACGAAGATGCAGGTCGGCTTCGACCGCGGTAGTGTCTACTTCTGCTATGCGGACAACGACAGGACGCAAAGGCTGGACACCGCGTATGCGACGGGTCTCGTCCACCGTCTCGGGCGGGTGGGTGCCTACACTCACAACCTCGGGCGCTACTGGTGTTACCGCGTGCTGGACGACCAGCCCAACATCCTGCGCGTGCTGATCCGCCGCTACCCTCATATCCTGATCGACGAGGCGCAGGACATCGGCACGGTGCACCAGGCCATCATCGAGCAGTTTATCAACGCTGGCTGCCAGGTCTCGCTGATCGGCGACCCGAACCAAGGCATCTACGAGTTCGCCGGTGCGAACGGGATTTTCCTGACGCAGTACGGAGAACGGCAAGGCGTCAACAGTCTCGGCCTGACCAGGAACTACCGCTCCGTACCGGCAATACTGGCTCTTGCCAATGGGCTCTCGGCGCGTACCGACACCGCTGATCGGGGTGCACCCGAGACGACGCATGGCACATACTTCGTGCCCTACCGCAATGCCGAACGCGAGAACCTCATCGCCGCGTTCCAGGCTGCGGTGTTGGGCGCCGGCCTGAATATCGAACGCTCGGCGGTGCTCTGTCGAGGTCGTGACATGGCCGACCGGCTCGCCGGCAATGAAGGTGCACCGGGCCAGGGAACCGTCAAGGCTCTGGCACAGGCCGCGATCCTGCGGGATCGGCATCATGACTATCTCGGCGCGTTCAAACTGGTGGCTGCCTGTATCGTCGGCTTGCTGGCCAATCCGCCGCATGGACTCGTCGCACGGATCACGCAGCCTGCGCGCTACCCGGATGATCGGTTACTGCGCCGGCTCGTATGGACGTTCACCCGCGACCCGGATTTGGGGCTGCCCGCCGTTACATTGATCGGGGACACGCAGTGGCATCCGCAGCTACTGGAAAGGGCACGGGCACTGTTGGCGACGATCGAGCAAGAGCACGGACTGGCGGGCGCGAACAACCTGGGTAATAAGCTCGCGCGCAGAGGTTTGCCCAATACGCCGCTGATCGCTGCGGTCGATTTGGCGGCCAACAACGACGTGGTGCGAGTCCGCGTGGATACGGTGCATCAGGCAAAAGGCGAAAGCCTCGATGCAGTGCTGTACCTGGCGAACCGTGACCATGCCAACGCGCTATTGACCGGCGTGGATACCGAGGTTGGTCGCATCGGCTATGTCGCAGTAACCCGTGCTCGCAACCTCTTGTGGCTCGGCATACCGGCCAATGCGCTGGAGGAATTGCGACCGGCGCTGCTCGCTCGGGGATTTCAGGCGGCGGGCGTCGCAGGACTGGCGTGAGGGCCGGCAGTTGAACCTAAGAGTGTCAGAGGATGGCCTGCGGCCCTATCAGCGTCGACGCAACAGTTTGAAACTCGGCCCGGCAAGGCTTGGCTTCTACTTCGGCGTCTGCAGTGGCCACAGTGTCTGGCTAACCGGGGCATCACGAAACTCGCACATATGCGAGTCGTCATGGACAAAGATCGCATCGAATACCAAAAAGGCGCCCATCTCCATCAGGAGCGGCGCCAGGTACGTTGCCGCCTTGGCATAGCTGACGGCCGGCAACGGCCAGTTGTCGTAAACGAGCAGCCAGTTGGTCCGGTATCGAACAAACCCATCGGCGGTCGCCTTGGGCAACTTCTCCTTGACGTAGTGGGCTATTGCTGCCGCCCATTCGCGCTCCGGCGAATCGCCGACCCAAGCGCCACCGGGCGCATCCGCCTCGATCTCGCGCTTAAGTTCCGCGGCTGTCTTCCGTGGTTCACCCGGCGTAACGTGCGGGATGAAGTAAACATCCGGCCCCAAACCCTTCCCTCGCAGGAACTGCGCACGAGCAACGTTCTCGGGCACAGCTTCCGTATGTTCGATCCCGACGTCGTCGCCATCGGGCATGGCCAACAAGAAATCCGGTTTGTCCCGGTGGGTAAGCGTCAATGGAAACGAAAGCCGTTCCGCCGGCAGCGTCGCCAGCAAGTGTGCGATGCCGTACCGCTCTACATGGCAAGGTTTGCGCCCTTCCGAGCGCGCGGGAACCTCGATATCCAACTCGGCCAACCTGGCCTTTAACTCCGCCCAGGTGTCTGCCCGCAGGATGATGTCAGGCATCGGAGGGTCGCACTTCTTGAGGGGCCGCAGTGTGGCTACGATGTAAGTCCGAAACCACCGCGATCAACCTGTTGATCGGCTCGGCTAACCGCTTTGGCAACACGCGATGCTCTGTGTGCTTGCTCAACTCCGCAATCCAGCGATGCGCGATCCAGACGTCATCTTCCGGATGGTTGTTGTCCACACCGTTGCAATACTTGTATCCAACGAGCGCATCCGTGTGCGATAGCAGCACGCGCGCCATCGTCATGTGGAAACGATGGGCCTGAAGGTCTGCCGGGCCTTTGGGGCGTGGAAGCGTAAGACGCAGGCATCGCTGGTCGTTGAAGTCCTTCCAGTCTGGTCCAACGACCTGTCCCGCGCGCTCCAGCATCTTGCGCGATTGCTCGTTTTTCCCGTTGACCAACGCCACGGCGACCGCGTTCTTCGGGTATTCCAGCTTGTCGGCCAGCACGTTCATCCAGTGCACAAGCTTGTGCAAGGTGGCATCGTCCGCAAACACCAGGAACTGGTGACGTTGTTCGCTGTCGAGAAACGCCGGAAGTTGCGCGTAAAGGGGGTACAGTAGATCGTGGAGGTAGATATATGTCTGCCGGCGTCCTTGCTCGTGGCTCCGCGTGGTCGCAGTCAATACCTGCTGCGCCCACTCCGGCGTAAGTTCGGCCAGCGTCATCTCGGTGATGTCGATGGAGATGAGCGGAAAGCCGAGCGACTTGCCGATCAGCGCCTTGCGCCCATCGAAAGCGTGCCCAAGTTCGATTTCCACGCCGCCGAGAACCATTGGTTCCGTCTGGACAGGTGGGCCGAGCACAGCGACGTCAAGCCGGAACCGACTGCCGAAAGGAGTTTCCAGCGGATGTTCGGTCGCCACGCTGTCAGCGCCGAGCAGCAAGTTGCCTTCCAACGGGTAATCCGACGCATCCACGTCCTTGAATGACCAAGGCATCGCAAGCCCGGCATCCATGCGCCGCGCAAGCTCTGCGGCGACCAATTCCTTGGCGCGCCGGTGTTCGGAGCTTTCTTGCACGGTGCGCTGCCGACGACCTTCTTCGTCGTCGAAGTGTGCTCTTAGGTTGTACGCGTGATCGGCGGGAAGCTGCCGGAAGTGGGAACGACGGCGTAGCTTCCCGTTCTCAAAAGTGGGACTAACCCACGTCACCATCTGCTTCAACGCATCAGGAGACACCAGAGGCCATAGCTTGCGCGCGTGTTCCCGACTACGCACATCGCGCGCAGTGATTCGGGTCTGAAACAACCCTTTCCGCGAGAAGACGACGACGGCCTCATCCATGCTTGATGTTCAGCACTCTTGCGTCACGGTGCAGCGTCCGAGCGAAACCTGGCCCGAGTGCGGCGTACCGGCAACGCGCGACATGGTCAAGCGGCAACGGAAATACCGGGCGCATGGGTGCGCCGTGCCGGCTGCACAATGATTTCGACACGCTGGTCCAGCGACACCAGCGCCTGCATCAACCGTTCCAACGAAATATTCTGGAGCTTGTAGCGGCGTACCTGCGACACCTTGGGCTGGGTCATACCAGTGATCGCCGCCGTCTCGTTCTGACTCAGACCACGCCGGTCAATCAGCTCGTTGAGCTTGAGTGCAAGCGCCGCCTTCGCCGACAGTTCTTCCGCGTCGTTGAAACCGAGATCCAGCAGCACGTTGTCGGTGCCTTGTGGATTGTTTTTGCGAGCCATCACGTTCTCCCGCCCGCCCCATAGCGGGCGAGCACTGCTTTCAGCCGCTTCTCGATCAGTTCCACGTCCGGCTGCGGCGTGGCGATGCCGGACTTGGATTTCTTCTGGAACGCATGCAGCACATGCACCGCGTCGCCAAGCCGCACGGTATAGACCGCGCGGAAGGTGTCGCCCCGGTGGTCTTCCACCAGTTCGTACACCCCGGAACCCAGCCCTTTCCAAAGCTTGGCCGAATCCGGCGTGCCGCCCAGCTGGACGACAAACAGCGCCACACCCATGTCCTTCTGCACGTCGACCGGGAACTCCTTGAAGTCCTTTTTCGACGAGCCTTCCCAATAGAGAAGCTTGCGTTTCTGTACCATGAAATTATATCCGTTCGGGTATGAATGGCAAGCCCTGAATTGTCGTATCGCTGATACGCCAATTCAGGCACCACGTTCAGGAGCCGATCGCCGCCGGCGCTTCTGGCGCCGCGCGCTTTGTGCCAGGCGGCACTGCGCGCTTCGGGCTTTTTCGGTGGCGATAGGGTCGATAGTTGCCCTGACTGGTGCGGGTCTTCTCGCCTTCCGCGACGGGGTAAGCGGCCGGCGGCTGCACAGTCGGCGTAGCCGACGCCCGGCTGTCGATAGCGTCTCGCCGCAGGTTGGCGACCCTCTCAGCAGCCGCCCGCACCGGGTCATCCTCGGTATGCACATACGTCATGAACTGCGTGACGGTCTTGTGCGCGGTTAGCGCCATGCCTACCTTGATGGGAACGCCGGAATTGGCGATGTCAGTGGCTGCGCGATGACGAATGCCGTGCGTGCCGACATGCGGCACCTTGGCCCGTTCCAAGATGCGCCGCCAGGAGTTGTAATAGGTGCTTTCAGGCAGCGGTTCCTCGCTGTCGAAGATGGCCGGGCACACGTAAGGCGAATCGTTGATGCGCGGGGCATTGGACAACAGTTGGTAGGCTGCTTCGCTCATCGGCTTGGAAATGTCGCCGGTCTTGCTGTCTGGCCAGACGACGCGGCGATTCTCGAAATCGACCCAAGCCCATTCAAGCGTGCGGATCTCTATCATGCGTGCCGAAAACTCGAATTGCAGGCGGATCGCCAACGTCAGGGTCGGGTGTTCCAGCCCTTCGGCATCCGCCCGGTCGAGATAGGCATAGAGGCGCGCCAGCTCGTCGTTGACGATGTAGCGCGTCTCGCCATCTTCCCGGTACTTGGGGACGTGGCGGCACGGGTTTGAGCCGTCCGGCCGGTAGCCCCACACCTCGGCCATGTTGAGCATCTTGCGGAGGCAAGCCAGAATCCGGTTGGCCGTGACGGCGATATGCGCCTTGTCCCGCATCAGCGCCGTAATGTCCGCGCGCGTCAGGTCGGGCACCTTCATCTTGCCCAACGTCGGGATGATGTGACGGTCGATGTAGCCCTGGTAGGTATCGACCGTTCGGGGCTTGTTGCGCGGCTTCGAGTATTCCTCGATGAACTGCTCACACAACTCCTTGACCGTGGGGGCCATGCGCGCGGCCAGCTTGGCGGCACTAGGGTCGCTGCCCTTGCGCACGTCGGCCAGCCAGTCCTGCGCGATCGAGCGGGCCTGCTCGACGGTCAGCTCGCCGAATTGGCCGATTTTCGGCTTGCGGCGCTCGCCCCAGTTCGTGCGGTACTGGAGCATGAAGACCTTGCGGCCGTGGGCGGTGACTTTGCAGAGGAATCCAGGGACAATGGTGTCCCGCAGCTCGTAGTCTTTGCTGGTGATTTCGGCCGCATCGACGGCGGATTTGGTGAGCTTGATCTTGGCCATGACGCCTCCTAGTTCGAGATCGAACGCAGGAACCAGCCAGGAGCCACGGCATCGGAAAGTGTGCCGCAATCGGTCTGGTCAAGGCGTAAGGTTAGACGGGACTAACTCTTTGGAAAACCAAGCCCAGCAAGGCTTAGCGGGTTCCAGCGTAGCCCCATGCTATTCCTCAAGAACAATCTCAAAATCCGTTTCTGGCGACAGAGTGTGGGTTCGAGTCCCACCTTCGGCACCAAGCACTTAGAGAAAAACCTTGGAGATCCTCTAGGTTTTCGGTGCGGGATTTGTGCAGACTTTCATGCGCCGGCATAGCTCAGTTGGTAGAGCAGCCGCCTTGTAAACGGCAGGTCGCTCGTTCGATTCGAGCTGCCGCACCACTCTCCCTCCCAAGCCCGGCCGCCCGCCCTCACGGGAACGTTGCCGGGACGCCCGGCAGCTAATCGAGCGCCGCGTCCTTGCCCCACAGCGCCCGCATGTTGACGGATTCGCCGAGCGCGTCCCGGGGCAGCGAATCGCGTATGGCGTAAGCCGGTTCGCTGGTATCGCGCCGGATCGGGGTGACCATGCGCAACCCGCCGGGGCCGATGACCGAACCGACGCGCGGCGTCGTACCGCTCTCCCCGCGCTGGATCACCACGGCAATGTCGCCGTTGTTGAGCCGAACCACCGCGCCCGGCGGATACACGCCGAGCACCCTGATGAACTGGCCGGCGAGCTCGCGATCGACCGGCACGCCCTCGTCGAGGAATATCCGCCGCAGCGCAATCCTGGAATCGAGCGCGGGGCGGTAGGCGCGGCCGGAGACGCGCGCGCAATAGACGTCGGCCAACGCGACGATCTGCGCCAGATACGGGATGTCGGCACCGCGTTTCCGCGCGGGATAGCCGCTGCCGTCGATCACTTCGTGGTGATGCCTCACGGCCTCGATCCAGCCGGCGTCCTCGACCCCGCAGGCGATCAGCATCTGCGCGCTGCGCTGCGGATGCTCGTGGACGCTGCGGCGCTGATCGTCGCTGAGGGGCGCCTGCTGGTACTGCAGCGCGTCCCGCAGGGCCATCATGCTCAGATTCATGGTCAACGCGGCGGACGTCGCCGCGACGGCATCGACCGCCGACATCCCGAGCGCGGCGCCGACCACGTGGCAGGCGGTCGCGCTGTCTACGGCGTGGCGGACCGAATAGGGGGCGTCGCGCTGCAGCATGATGGCCGCCAGCGCGACATCCGGATTGACGCTGCATGCCTCGCGCAGCAGGCCCGCAATGCGCCAGACCTGCGCGGGTAGCTCGTCGCCCGGCGACCGCAGGACGCAGGCGGCCTCCAGTTGCCGGCGCGCTTCGAGGATCAGCGCCAGCGGCGAGCGTTCGGGCGGCGCCTGCGCGCTTTCGTCGTGCGCGCGGGTCACGTCGGCGTCGATGAACAGCCCGAACGCGATCAGCTTTTCGAGCTGCCGTTCGGTGGCGACGACGGCCCCCTGGCGCAGCAGAAGCACCCCCTTGGCCTCGTAGACGTCCCAAGGCAGCGGCGTGCCGACCGCGATATCAGCCCGTTCGATGCGACGCCGAGGCACGGCCCGCGCCCCGCTGGCGAATTCGCCGATCGCGCATGGCTGGTGGAGATACCGTGGATGCGTGCAACCTGGTCGCGCCTCACGCAAGGGCTGGAATCGGCTACCGCGCCCGGAACCCGGCCGGCGTCCTGCCGCGGACGCCCGACGCGCCCGGGCGAACCGGCCGGAGAGTCGGCAGGCGAGCGTCGCGCAGCCCGCCGCACGCTCCGTGCCTGGCAGGTTCGCCACGCTAGCGGCGGACGACGCCGGATCTTGAATCGCCGTCGATGGTGCGCGACATCGCTGCAGGCGCAGGCCGGCAGAGCGCCGCGGGCACACCGCAGGTTCGCACTCCGGCCGGGGCGCGAGACATCACTTCGACCGCAGCGGCCGGGCGGGCGCGGCGCGGCGCCGTAGGCATCGTCCTACGTCCGCACGCGGCCGCCGCCGACAGACGACGCGGCGGCGTGGGCGCAGAGTCATCCGCGTACGCGCCGGCGCGTCAGGGGCGACGCACCCGACAGGAGGCCGGCCGGCGCGTGCACGGCCCGCAGCAATGTCGCCCGTGTCCTGCCGCCATGATTCCGCAGGCCGGGCCGATGAGCCGGGCTCCCTGCCGCCCTGTGCCGGGCCTGCCGGCCCAGCCTGCCGACGCCGCTCACAGATCCCGCGCGACGCGAAAGCCGAGCCGGCCACTGCGCGTGTCCGCGGGCGCGGGCAGGCGGAACGCCGAGCGCACCTGGTCCGGGTCGCTGCCCCAGGAACCGCCACGCACCACGCGACGCTCGCAGCCGGGGTTGATCCAGGCGCTGCCGTCGCGGGCGGCGCGCGTGTAGTTGTCGTGCCAGCAGTCGTCCACCCACTCCGACACGTTGCCGCCCATGTCGTACAGGCCGAACGGGTTGGGCGCGAAGCTCATCACCGGCGCCGGGCCCCAGTAGCCGTCGCGGTAGCCTGGAAAGGCGTTGCTCCACAGCCGGTGGCTGGGCGAGCGGTCGCCGGCGCCAGTGACGTTCTCGACCGGCTTGCGCGGCGCGCCATCGCCCCACCAGTAGCGCGTCACGCTGCCGGCGCGCAGCGCGTATTCGAACTCGGCCTCGCTGGGCAGGCGGTAGCGTTTGCCGGTGCGCTGCGACAACCAGCGCGCGTAGGCGTCGGCGTCGTTCCAGGACACGTTCACCACCGGGTCGCCGTCTCGCGCGCGCGCGCCGGTGTAGTCGTCCTGCCAGGTCGCGCGGCGCGAATCGCGCATGCTGCCGCTGGCCTCGTCGTACACGCTGGATCCACCGAGGCGCTCGGCGCTGGTGACGTAGCCGGTGGCGCGCACGAATTCGCGGAACTGGCCGACCGTCACCTCGCTGCGCGCCAGCGCGAAACCGTTGGCGATGTCGACCTGGTGCTGCGGCCCCTCGCTGGCGCGGTGGCCGGGCTCGCCGTCGGGCGAACCCATCAGGAAGCTGCCGGTCGGCACCACCACCATCGACGGCCCCTGCCCAGCGGTGTCGAGGAAGCGGTCGGCGAACACCTGGCCGGGGCGATAGCTGGCGTACAGCCGCGCGTTGCGCAGGCGCACGTTGAACTCGTCCACGCCGGGCACGTCCGGGCTGATGGCCAACGCCTGCCGCGCCAACTGCTGCGCCAGCGCGGGATTGCCGGCGTCGAGCGCCGAGCGTGCCTGCGCCAGCACGCTCTCGGCGCGCTGCCGGCGGATGCCCTCGACGCGGCCGCGCGTGTCCTGCAGCGCCTGCGACCCGGGCAGGATCGCCGCCGCCTGGGCCAGCGCCGCGTCGACCCCGGCGAAATCGTCCTGCGCGACCGCGGCCAGCGCCTGGTCGAGCGCACCGCGCTGGATCTGCTCCAGCCCCTGGTGCGCGACCGCGTTCTGCGGATCGGCAGCCAGCGCCTTGCGGTACAGGTCGAGCGCGCTGGCGCCGGCCGGTGTCGTCGCCTTGCCCTGTTTGAGCAGGTCGGCCGCCTGCACCAGCAGCGGGCGCACCTGCTGTTGCGCCTTGATGCGCTGGTCGAGGCGCGCCGCGTCGGCGTCGGAATCCGGTACCTGCTTCAGCGCGGCGAGCACATCGCCGGCCGCGTCGTCGTCGCCGGCGGCCAGCGCCTGCTCGCTTTCCGCCAAGAGGCGCGCGCGTAGCTCGGCGAGGCCGGCCTTGGCGCGGCGGTTGTCCGGCGCCAGCCCGAGCACTGCCGCGTACAGCGACAGCGCGGTGTCCGCGCCCGGCCCGACCAGGCGGCCACCCTGATAGGCCTTGCGCGCGCGATCGAGCAGCTTGTCGATCTCGGGCGTGGACGCCGCCTCGCCGCCGGCGACTGCCGCCGCCGCGTGGCGCCGTTCGATCACCACCGCGGGCGCCAGCGAGATCGGCGGCCCGGCGTCGCGCTCGGGCGCCTGCGACGGCGTGCCGGCCGGACGCTGCTCGAAGCCCATCGGCGCGGCCGCATTGTCCGCGATGCGGTCGCGCTCCTGCGGCGGCGCGCCGGGGCGCACGTGCAGCAGGTCCGGGTAGAAGCGATACAGCAGCGCGAAGCCGAGCAGCGCCACGCCCGCCGCGCCCCCGAGGGCGTGCTGGCGGCGGACGGTTTCGGTGCTGGGCATGGTTGGGTCCGGGCGGTGGCGCTGCTATCGTGGGGCGTTCACCATAGGCAATGCCACGCGGTTGGGCAACGGGCCCCAGGAGGCGCATGCAGCACATTACCGGACACCCCGCGCAGGCGGCATGGATCGCCGACGATGCGACCCTCGCCGCATTCATCGACGCC
Source organism: Mizugakiibacter sp. (assembly GCF_039680435.1). NCBI lineage: Bacteria > Pseudomonadati > Pseudomonadota > Gammaproteobacteria > Lysobacterales > Rhodanobacteraceae > Mizugakiibacter > Mizugakiibacter sp. The sequence continues at coordinate 63,746 of NZ_JBDKSX010000060.1, forward strand.
CTGCCGGCCGGCGCACCGCTCGGTCTCGACACCGAGTTCATGCGCCGCAGCACTTTCTATCCCCAGCTCGCGCTGCTGCAGCTCGCCGCCGACGGCCACGCGGCGCTGGTCGATCCGCTCGCCTTCGCGCCGGGCGCGGCGTTGCGCACGCGGCTGGCGGACCCGGGCACGACGTGCGTGATGCACAGCGCCAGCGAGGATCTCGAAGCGCTGGCCGCGCTGCTGCCCGCCGATCCGATCCGGCTGTTCGACACGCAGATCGCTGCGGCGATGGCCGGCATGGGCTTCGGGCTCAGCTACCAGAAGCTGGTCGCGGCCGTGACCGGCGTCGAACTGCCCAAGGGCGAGACCCGCTCGGACTGGCTGCAGCGCCCGCTCACCGCCTCGCAGCGCGAATACGCCGCCCAGGACGTACACCATCTCGATGCGCTGCACGCCGAGCTGCGCGAGCGGCTGGCCGCGCGCGGGCGCCTCGCCTGGCACGCCGAGGACTGCGCCCGCCTGGTCGAGCGCGGCCGCGCACGCGAAGGCGACGCGCAGCCGCAGCGCGCGTTCCGCAGCGCCGCCGACTGGCCGCGCGAGCAGCAGGCGCTGCTGCGCCGCGTGCTGCGCTGGCGCGAGTCGACCGCGCGCACGCAGGATGCGCCGCGCCCGTGGCTGCTGGAAGACGCGCAGGCGCTGTCGCTCAGCCAGCAGCCGCCGCGTTCGCTGGGCGAGCTGCACGAGCGCACCAAGGGCCAGCGCGCACTGCGCTCGGCACAGCGCGCCGACCTGCTCGACACGCTGCGGCGCCCGCTCGACGTCGCCGAGATCGAGGCCACCGCCGCGATCCCGGGCGCGCCCGAGGGCGAAGCCAAGCGCGCGCTGGCGGCGATGAAGCAGGCCACCGACGCGCTCGCCGTCGAACTCGACCTGCCCGGCGGCCTGCTCTGCCCGCGCCGCGCGCTGGAGGAATACGTCGTCACCCGCACCTGGCCGGAGCTGCTCGAAGGCTGGCGCCGCGAGGCGCTGGAAGCGCGTCTGGCGCGGCTGCTGCCGGACTGAGATGGCGACCGTCGCCACCGCGTTCGCGCCCGCCTGCGTCGGCAACGTCGCGGTTGGCTTCGACATCCTCGGCCACAGCATCGAGGGCCCCGGCGACAGCGTGCGCGTGCGCCGCATCGACGCGCCCGAAGTCCGCGTCGAGAACGTGCACGGCACCGTCGACGACCTGCCGCGCGACTCGCGCAACACCGCGGTCGCCGCGCTGCAGGCGCTGCGCAGCGCGTGCGGCATCGAGCACGGCTACGCCGTGTCGATCGGCAAGGGCATCCCGCTCGCTTCCGGCATGGCCGGCTCGGCCGCCAGCGCGGTCGCGGCGGTGGTCGCGGCGAACGCGCTGCTGCCGGCGCCGCTGCCGGCCGAGGCGCTGTTCGAGCACGCGCTGAGCGGCGAATCGGTCGCCAGCGGCGGCCGCAACGGCGACAACGTCGGCCCGCTGCTGCTCGGCGGCCTGGTGCTGGCCGCGCGCGGCAGGCTGGTTCCGATCGAAGTGCCGCCCGCGTGGCGCTGCGTGCTGGTGCACCCGCACGCGCACGTGCTGACCCGCGTCGCGCGCGAGCGCCTGCGCGAACCGTTCGCGCTGGCGACCGTGGTCGAGCAGACCGCCAACCTCGCCCTGGTGCTGGCCGGCTGCCAGCGCGGCGACGCCGCGCTGGTCCGCGCCGGCCTGGCCGACGCGCTGGCCGAACCGCGGCGCGCCGACCTGGTGCCCGGCTTCGCCACCGTGCAGCGGGCGGCGCGCGACGCCGGCGCGCTGGGCTGCAGCCTGTCCGGTGCCGGCCCGAGCATGTTCGCGTGGTTCGCCGACGCGAGCGCAGCGCACGCCGGAGCCGCGGCGATGCGCGCCGCCTTCGCCGCCGCCGGCCTGGCCAGCGACGCCTGGATCTCGCCGATCGCCGGTCCCGCCGCGCGCGTGCTCGAGGTGGCCTGACGGGGCTTGGCGACGCGCGCGCGCTGCTGCTAATATTCGCGGCTCGCGTGGGGCGGTAGCTCAGCTGGGAGAGCGTCGCGTTCGCAATGCGAAGGTCGGGAGTTCGATCCTCCTCCGCTCCACCACTTCCATCCAGACGAAGACGGCGCGTCGACGCTCGCAGCGTGACGCGCCGTTTTCGTTTATGCGCCACCTCGTTCAGCGGCCGGGCGCAGTCGCCGTCGAGGGACCGTCGAGCAGGCGCGCCACCGCCGGGTCGAGGCTGCGCATGAACGCCTCGACCTGCGCGGTGTAGGCGGAAGCCGTTCCCAGCGTCTCGTTGATCTCGCGGTGCGAGAGGTCTTCCTCGATCACCTGCGCGCGCGTGCCCAGCGACCTGGCCTTGGCGACGAAGCCCTGCGCCTGCGGGCAAGCGTTGTCGCGACGGCTGGAGCACACGGCAAGGAACGGCGCGCCCGCGGCGTCGAGCCGCACGTCGGGCGAAGCCGCGGCCCAGGTGTCCGGGTTGCTGCCGAAGGCATCGTCGAACAGGCGCATGTGCCGCGCCCGCATGACCGCGGCCACGTCGTAGGCCGCGCTGTCCAGCGACACGACGCCCAGCCACGGCGCAGCCCCCTGCGCCGTCGCGATCGACGGCGCGGCCTCGAGCAGCGACACCAGGTGCGCGCCGGCGGAATGGCCCATCAGGATGAAGCGCGCGCCGTCGCCGCCCCACGATGCCGCCTGCCGCTGCGCCGTCGCCAGCGCGCGTCCGACGTCGTCGGCCTGCTGCAGCGGCGCCGTGTCCGGCAGCATGCGGTAGTCGATCGAGATCAGCACGAAGCCGCGCGGCACCCAGCGCGCGACCTTGTTCTCGATCACCCTGCGCATGGCTTTGTCGCCACGCGCCCAGCCGCCGCCGTGCACCATGAAGATCACCGGCGCGTCCTGCGCGTGGGCGGGCGCATAGACATCCATGCGCTGCCGCGGATCGGGGCCGTACGGCACGTCGCGCACGACGCGGATGCCGGGCGGCAGCGTCGCCGGCCCGTCGCGGTCGCCCGCCTGCGCGCGCCGCTGCTGCAGCAGATCGCGCAGCGGACCGGCGGCGGCGGTCTGGTACGGCAGGGCCGCGGCCATGGCAAGCACACAGGCCAGCAGCATCGTCGGTTTCGTCATCCTGATTCCTCCGTTCGCATCATCGCGCATGTCGGTCGGCGCTCAGCACTGGATCGGGTTGCCCTGCGCATCCTTGCACGAGCCGCTGTGGGTGAGGCCCTGGCCTTTGGTGTAGCTGGTCTCGCCCTGATAGGTGTCGCCGCTGGCGCCGGTGACAGTGCTGTCGTGCGTGATGGTGCCATCGGCCGCGGTGGTGCTGCCGGCGTAGCTGCCCTTCGCGCCGCTGGCCGTGGTCTGGCGGCTGCTGCTGCGCTGGCCGTCGGCGCTGCGCGATGTGCTGCCGCTGCTGGAGAAGCTGCCGGCCGCTGCTGTGTTGAAGCTGTTCTGGTAGATGGGCTGGGAGGATCCGTCCGCGTTGCGCGTGTAGCTGTTGCGGCCGCTGTCGCTGCCGCCGTCGGCACCGGCGACCGTGTGGCCGCCCTGGTGGACGATGGTGCCGTCGGCCTCGCGCGTGGTGACGCGGCCGGCGCGCGCCGTGCCGCCGGGCCCAACGTAGGCGCCGCCGCTGACGTGGGTCACGCTGCCGTCGCCGTTGAAGCGGGTACCGCCGACGTGGATGCCGCGTTTGCCCGCCGCACCGCGCGCCGCGATGGCGTGCCCGGTTTGTGCGCCGCCGCCGGCGGTGCGCCGCGAACCCGCGGCTTGCCACGCGCCGGCGGCGGACGGTTGCGCCATCGCCAGCGCGGCTGCGCAGACGACGGCGAGCGGGACAAGGCGGATCATCGGCGAATTCGACATGGCGGGTTCCTCGACGGGTGATGGGTGCGCCGGCGAACCGCCCGGTCCGCGACGCGCCGCCATCGTTCCCCAATGCCGCCGCCGAGGTGTTTCCGGACGAGCGCAGGATGTCAGCGCCTGTTTCCGCAAGGCAGTCCGGAAACATCCGCTTACATACCCTGCCACGCCGCGCTTGCCGGCGTTCCGGGCACACGACATAGTCCGCGCCCATGGAAACCGCCCACATCCTCGTCGTCGACGACGACCTGCGCCTGCGCGACCTGCTCGAGCGCTACCTCGGCCAGCAGGGCTTCCACGTGCGCGGCGCGGCGCATGCGGCGGCGATGCGGCGCGCGCTGGCGGAGCACCACGTCGACCTGATCGTGCTGGACCTGATGCTGCCCGACGCCGACGGCCTGGAACTGTGCCGCACATTGCGCGCCGAGGGCGTCGAGACGCCGGTGATCATGCTCACCGCCAAAGGCGACGAGGTAGACCGCATCGTCGGTCTGGAGATCGGCGCCGACGATTACCTGCCCAAGCCGTGCAGTCCGCGCGAGCTGGTGGCGCGCATCCGCGCCGTGCTGCGCCGGCGTCCGCGCGCGCCGGCGGGCGCGCCGCAGGCCGCGCTGGCGACGGTGCGCTTCGGCCGATTCCGCTTCGACCCGGCTACACGGCAATTGCTGGACGGCGAGACGCCGATCAGGCTGACCAGCGGCGAATTCGCGGTGCTGGCGGCGCTGGCCGCACATCCGTTCGAGACGCTCAGCCGCGAGCGCCTGATTGCGCTGGCGCGGGGACGCGACCACGAAGCATTCGACCGCAGCGTCGACGTGATGGTGTCGCGCCTGCGCCGCTACCTCGAGGACGACCCGCGCCAACCGCGCTGGCTGCAGACGGTGTGGGGCGAAGGCTACGTGTTCGTGCCCGACGGATCCGTGTCCGCGAGGAACCCGCCGTGAAACGCGGCCCGAGCACGTTCGCGCTGGTGCTGGCGCTGGTGGCGCTGGCGCTGCTGCTGGCGCTGGGCCTGTCCGGCCTGCTGTCCACGCGCGCCAGGCTGCACATGGTCGGCGAGACCTACGGCCGCCTGATCGTGGTCGCCGCGCTCGCCGCCGACGACGTGGACGCGCGCCGCAACGCGGGCTCGGCGGCCACCCTGGCCGAACTGGAACGCGCCGGCGCGCGCTTCTCGACGCAGCAACCGCCCGCGCCGACGATCCGCGTCGCGCCCGCGCTGCTGGAAGTCGGACGCACCGTCGGCCGCCTGCTGGGCGATCCCGCGCGGGTGGCCGTGACGCAGACGCCCGAATCGCAGGTCTGGGTGCGCAGCGCGCACGATCCGCGGCGCTGGATCGTGCTGCGCGCGGCCAGCTACCGCCGTGCGGTGATCCAGTCGATGCTGCTGACCGCGCTGATCGCCGGCCTGATGGCGCTGGCGGCGGCGGCGCTCGCCGCGCGTCTGCTGACGCGGCCACTGGAGCGGTTGGCCGTCCGCGCGGAAGCGCTGCTCGCCGGCGCGCCGGTGCACGACACCCTCACCGGCAGTCCGCGCGAGGTGCGTCGCCTCGCCGACGCCATCGGCCAGGCCGGCGCACGCCTGCGCGGCGTCGCGCGCGAGCGCGAGCTGATGCTGGCCGGCATCTCGCACGACTTGCGCACGCCGCTGGCGCGGCTGCGCCTGGCGCTGGAGCTGGGCGACGCCGGCGATCCGCAGCGGCGCGCGGCGATGGTCGCCGACCTGGAACAGCTCGACGGCGCGCTCGAGCAGTGCCTCGCCTTCGTGCGCGACGGCCGCGACGAGGCGACGCGCGAGGTCGATATCGCCACCCTGGCCGGCCAGCTGCTGGCCCTGCGCGGGCAGCCCGACGACTGGCAGTTCGACGGCCCTGCGCAACTTCCCGCCCAGGTACGGCCCAGCCTGCTGCGCCGCGCGATCGGCAACCTGATGGACAACGCCGAACGCCACGGCGCGGCGCCGTTCCGGGTCGCGCTGGACAGTGATGCGCACGGCATCCTCGTGAGCGTGTCCGACCACGGCCCCGGCGTGCCGCCGGAACTGCTCGGTCAGCTCGGCCGTCCTTTCCTGCGCGGCGACCGCGCGCGCAGCAACGCGGGCACCGGGCTTGGCCTCAGCATCGCGATGCGCGCCGCCGAGCTGCACGGTGGCCGGCTCGATCTGCGCAATGCCCATGGCGGCGGCTTCGTCGCCACCCTGCACCTGCCCTGCTCGCCTGCGGCCCCCTGAGAGGGAACCGCTCCCCACGCGTTCCGCCGCACCCGTCCACCGCCTGCGCGCCCGTCACGACCGGCGGCGCGTGCGCCCCGGACTGTCTGCGCGCCGCGCGCTCGCGCCACCGCTACGGCGGCGACGCGGCGCGCAATCCCTGCGTGTCGGTTGCGCTCAGCTGACCGCGATCCTGCGGCCGTGACCGTTGCCCTTCTTGGGCAGCGTCAGCGACAGCACGCCGTTGTCGTAGTGCGCCTCGACCTTGGTGCTGTCCACTTCGGCCGGCAGCGCGAAACCGCGCAGCACCTTGCCGTAGTAGCGTTCCTGGCAGACCTCGGACTCACCCTTCTTCTCGGTCTCGCGCTTGACCTCGGCGCTGATGGTCACGCGATTGCCTTCCACCGACACCTCGATGTCTTCCTTCTTCACGCCGGGGATCTCGGCGTTGACGCGGTAGGACTTGTCCTCCTCGATCACGTCCATGCGCATGTCGGGCGTGGGCTCCATCTCGCGCCAGAACGGGCGCATGCCGACGTTGCGGAACATGTCCTCGAAGTCCATCGACGGATCGATGCGGGACAGGGTTTTGAATGGATTCCAGCGAGCCAACTGCGTCATGACAACCTCCGGGTCGAATGTTCGGCCGCGTCAGGAAACGCGACCGTCGGATTTCCGCATCTGCGGCGGCAAGGCCTGCTGCTGCGGACACCGCATCGAGGCTAGACGGCGCGGCGCGGCGGTTATTGAGCGAGGTCAACAACCGGCACGGATTGGCTTTGCGGCAACGTCCACGCACAATAGTCGGGCCGGCCCCGTAGCTCAGCTGGATAGAGCGCGCCCCTCCTAAGGGCGAGGTCACAGGTTCAAATCCTGTCGGGGTCGCCACGTTTTCCCGCGTCGGGCTCGCGGCGGACGCCGCCATGCGCGTCCCCGCCCGGCGGGCCACGTGCAGCGAGCCGCTTCCGCGCCTCTGCTAAACTTGCGGCTTTACGCGGCGCCTCGCGTCCGCCCGTTTCCCGCAGGAGCTCCCATGTCGCAGCAGATCCTCAAGGCGCTCGGCCTCGCCGAGACCAACTCCGGCACCTACCTCGGCAACGGCGAGTGGTCGAAGACCACCGACGCCGGCGTGCTCGCGCCGGTCAACCCGGCCACCGACGCGGTGATCGCCAAGGTGTACGCGAGCTCGGCGGCCGACTACGAGACGATCGTCCGGCGCGCGCAGGAGGCGTTCAAGGCCTGGCGCGCGACGCCGGCGCCGAAGCGCGGCGAGGCGGTGCGCCTGTGCGGCGAGGCGCTGCGCCGGCACAAGGACGCGCTCGGCTCGCTGGTCGCGCTGGAGATGGGCAAGATCAAGCCGGAAGGCGACGGCGAAGTGCAGGAGATGATCGACATCGCCGACTTCGCCGTCGGCCAGAGCCGCATGCTGTACGGCTACAGCATGCACTCCGAGCGCCCCGGCCACCGCATGTACGAGCAGTGGCACCCGCTCGGCCTGGTCGGCATCATCTCCGCGTTCAACTTCCCGGTCGCGGTGTGGGCGTGGAACAGCTTCCTCGCCGCGATCTGCGGCGACATCTGCATCTGGAAGCCGTCGCCGAAGGTGCCGCTGTCGGCGGTCGCCACCATGAAGATCTGCAACGAGGCGCTGCGCGCCGGCGGCTTCCCCGACCTGTTCTTCCTGTTCAACGACGCCGGCACCGAGCTGGCGGCGAAGTTCGTCGACGACCACCGCATCCCGCTGATCAGCTTCACCGGCTCCACCGCGGTCGGCCGCCAGGTCGGCGTGCGCGTGGCGCAGCGCATGGGCCGCTCGCTGCTGGAGCTGGGCGGCAACAACGCGATCATCCTCGACGAGAGCGCCGACCTGAAACTGGCGATCCCGGCGATCGTGTTCGGCGCGGTCGGCACCGCCGGCCAGCGCTGCACCAGCACGCGTCGCCTGATCGTGCACGAGTCGATCGTCGGCGCGGTGGTCGAGAAGCTGGCCGCCGCCTACAAGCAGGTCGAGACGAAGATCGGCGATCCCACCGATCCGAAGACGCTGATGGGTCCGCTGACCGACAAGGGCGCCGTGCAGCGCTACCTCGCCGCGGTCGAGAGGGCCAAGGCGGCGGGCGGCACCGTCGTCACCGGCGGCAAGGCGCTGAGCGACCGTCCGGGCAACTTCGTGCTGCCGACCATCGTCACCGGCCTGAAGAATTCCGACGAGGTGGTGCAGACCGAGACCTTCGCGCCGATTCTGTACGTGCTGCCGTTCAAGACGCTGGACGAGGCGGTCGAGATGCAGAACGCCGTGCCGCAGGGATTGTCCTCGGCGATCTTCACGCAGAACGTGAAGGCCTCCGAGCGCTTCCTGTCGGCGGCCGGCTCCGACTGCGGCATCGCCAACGTCAACATCGGCACCTCCGGCGCCGAGATCGGCGGCGCCTTCGGCGGCGAGAAGGAAACCGGCGGCGGCCGCGAGTCGGGTTCCGACGCGTGGAAGGCGTACATGCGCCGCCAGACCAACACCATCAACTGGTCGGACGCGCTGCCGCTGGCGCAGGGCATCAAGTTCGATTTCTGACGGGATTCTGGATCCGGAAAGGCACGATCGCGTAGGTGGGCCTTGGCCCACCGCATGCGCGGCATGATGTCGATACGGTGGGCTGAAGCCCACCCTACGCGACGTGTGTCATCCGGCGCGCCTCCGGAATCCGGACAGCGCCCGTGGCAGGAGCCTGCGTGCAGGCGACCTGTCGTCCGGCGGCTTCCTCATGCAAGCGGAAAGCCGCAACGGACGGCACAATGGCTTCCCGCTTGCGCGGGAATGACGACCATCCAATGGTTCCGGGGAGACCATCGCCATGAGCACGCCACTGCCCGCCCGCCGCACCAGCACCCTCGCCGTGGTCAGCCTGGTGTTCGGCCTGCTGTGCTGGTTCGCGCTGCCGGTGATCGGCGCGCTGATCGCGGTGGTCTGCGGGCACATGGCGCGCAGCGAGATCCGCCGGAGCCGCGGCGAGCTGGAGGGCGACGGCATGGCGGTCGCCGGGCTGGTGCTCGGCTGGCTGCATCTCGCCGCGGCGATCCTCGCCGTCGTCAGCGCTTTCCTGTTCTTCGGCGGCCTGGTCTGGTTCGCGCATTTCTTCCACGGTTGACCGCTCCTTGTACGCACTCGCCCGCCCACTGCTGTTCTGCCTCGACGCCGAGCGCGCGCACGATCTCGGCCTGATCGGCATCGAATCCGCCTACCGCACCGGCCTGAACGCGCTGCTGGCGACGCGCCCGGCGCCGCTGCCGACGCGCGCATTCGGGCTGGAATTCGCCAACCCGGTCGGCCTCGCCGCCGGCCTGGACAAGAACGGCGCGCATGTCGACGCGCTGGCCGCGCTGGGCTTCGGCTTCGTCGAGGTCGGCACGGTCACGCCGCGGCCGCAGCCCGGCAACCCGAAGCCGCGCATGTTCCGCCTGCCGGAACACCAGGCGGTGATCAACCGCATGGGCTTCAACAACGACGGCGTCGACGCGCTGGTGCGCAACGTCGAGCGCGCCCGCTACGACGGCGTGCTCGGCATCAACATCGGCAAGAACAAGGACACGCCGAACGCGCGCGCCGCCGACGACTACCTCGCCTGCCTCGAACGCGTGTACGCCCGCGCCAGCTACGTTACCGTCAACATCTCCTCGCCGAACACGCAGGGGCTGCGCGACCTGCAGGGCGAGGAGGCGCTGAAACGCCTGATCGGCACGCTGCGCGACGCGCAGGAGCGGCTGACCGTGCAGCACGGCCGCTACCGGCCGATGCTGCTGAAGATCGCGCCGGACCTCACCGAAGCCGAGCAGGACGGCATCGCCGAGGCGCTGCTGCAGGTCGGCGTCGACGGGCTGATCTGCACCAACACCACCATCGACCGCGACGCCATCGCCGGCCATCCGCTGGCGCAGGAAGGCGGCGGCCTGTCCGGACGCCCGGTGTTCGCCAGGTCCACCGCCGTGCTGCGCGGCATGGCCGAGCGCCTCGGCGACCGCATCCCGCTGGTCGGCGTCGGCGGCATCCTCGGCGGCGACGATGCCGCGGCCAAGATCCGCGCCGGCGCCGCGCTGGTGCAGTGCTACACCGGCCTGGTGTTCCGCGGCCCGGAACTGATCGGCGAATGCGTGGAGGCGATCCGCACCCTGCGGACGCACGCCGATGCGGCCTGAGCGCGTCGACATGGGCGGCTACGCGCTGACCGAGGACGCGCCGCTGGCCAGCCGCAACACGCTGCGCGTCGCCGCGCGCGCGGCGCTGCTGGCCGAAGTGCACGACGCCACCGTCCTGCCCGGCCTGTTCGCGCAGCCGGCACTGCGCGACGGCCGCGTGCTGGTGCTGGGCGAAGGCTCCAACGTGCTGTTCACCCGCGACTATCCCGGCACCGTCGTGCAACTCGTCACCCACGGCGTCGAGGTGCTGGAAGAACGCGACGGCGTCGCGCGCGTGCGCGTCGCCGCCGGCGAGCGCTGGGACGACTTCGTGCGCTGGTCGCTGGGCCAAGGTTTCGCCGGGCTGGAGAACCTGATCCTGATTCCCGGCACGGTCGGCGCCGCGCCGATCCAGAACATCGGCGCCTATGGCGTCGAGGCCGGCGAATTCGTGCACGCGGTGGAGGCGTTCGATCGCCGCACCGGCGCTACCGTGCGCCTCGACCGCGCCGCCTGCGCGTTCGCCTACCGCGACTCCGTGTTCAAGCGCGAGCCGCAGCGCTGGGTGGTGGTCGCCGTCGAGTTCGACCTGCCGCATGCGCACGCGCTGAAGCTGGATTACGCCGGCGTGCGCGAGGAACTGGCGGCGATGGGCGTGGACAAGCCCGCGCCCTACCACGTCGCCGAGGCGGTGGTGCACCTGCGCACGCGCAAGCTGCCCGACCCGGCGGTCATCGCCAACGCCGGCAGCTTCTTCAAGAACCCGCGCGTGCCCGCGGTCCAGGCCGAAGCGCTGAAGCGCGAGCACCCCGCCTTGCCGCTATGGCCGACCGCCGACGGCGCCGCCAAACTGTCCGCCGCGTGGATGATCGAAGCCTGCGGTTTCAAGGGTTTGCGTGAGGGTGATGCGGGCATTTCCAACCGGCACGCCCTGGTGCTGGTCAACCACGGCCGCGCCAGCGGCGCCGAACTGTGGGCGCTGGCCGAGCGCGTGCGCGAAGGCGTGCGCGCGCGCTTCGGCGTGACCCTCGAACCGGAGCCGGTGATCGTCTGACCCGCGTGGCGCGGCGGGCGGCGACGGGCTTACATTGGCCGCCATGCAAGCGCGCGACCTCGGTTACCTCGCCGTGTTCGTCCTCGTCCTGCTGCCGCCGGCAGCCGCGGGTCTGGCGGACGCCGGGCTCGCGCCCGGCCTCGCCGCCTGGCTGCCGATGGTGGTCGTGTTCGGGCTGGTGCCGCTGGCCGACGCGCTGATCGGGCAGGACCGGCACAACCCGTCGCCGGCCGAGGCCCACGCTCGCGAGGAGGCGCGCGTTTTCCGCTGGCTGACCTGGCTGTGCGTGCCGGCCTGGCTGGCGCTGCAGGCGTGGTGCGCGGCGCGTTACGCGGCATGGCCGCCGGGCCGGCGGGACGGCTCGGCTGGCTGCTGTCGTGCGGCGTGCTCGGCGGCATCCTCGCGATCAACGTGGCGCACGAGCTGATCCACAAGCCCGGACGCCTCGAACCGTTCCTCGGCGGCGTGCTGCTCGCCAGCGTCGGCTACGTGGGCTTCAAGATCGAACACGTGCGCGGCCACCACGTGCATGTGGCGACGCCGGCGGATGCTTCCTCGGCACCGCTGGGACGCTCGTTGTATGCCTTCCTGCCGCGCGCCCTGCTGCGCAATGCCGTCGCCGCCTGGCGGCTGGAGGCCGCGCGGCTGCGTGCGCGCGGCCAGGCCGTCGTCTCGCCGCACAACGAGCTGCTGCGCTGGAACGCGCTGTGGCTGGCCATGCTCGCCGCCTACGCCCTCGGGTTTGGCGTCGCCGGCGCGCTGTTCTTCCTGGCCAGCGGGCTGGTCGCCGCCGCCAGTCTGGAGGTGATCAATTACGTCGAGCACTACGGGCTGCGCCGTCGCGAGACCGCGCCCGGCCGTTACGAGCGCGTCGACCATCGCCATTCCTGGAACTCCAGCGCGCGCCTGACCAACTGGCTGCTGTTCCATCTGCAACGCCACTCGGACCACCATGCGCATGCACGGCGCCGCTATCAGGTGCTGCGCCACCACGACGAAAGTCCGCAACTGCCCGCCGGCTACGCGGCGATGTTCCTGCTCGCGCTGCTGCCGCCGCTGTGGCGCCGCGTGATGGACCGCCGCGTGCGCGCCTACTACGACGGCCCCGCGTCGCCGCTCACGCCGCGCGGCGCGGGCGCTCCAGGCTCGGCAGGAACACCGTGAGGATGCCGAGCAACGGCAGGAACGCGCACAGGCGGTAGACGAACTCGATGCCGTGGTGGTCGGCGAGCTGGCCCAGCACCGCGGCGCCGATGCCGCCCATGCCGAAGGCGAGTCCGAAGAACAGGCCGGAGATCGCGCCGACGCGGCCGGGGATCAGCTCCTGCGCGTAGACCAGGATCGCCGAGAACGCCGACGCCAGGATCACGCCGATGATCACCGTCAGCACGCCGGTCATCGCCAGGCCGGCGTGCGGCAGCATCAGCGTGAACGGCGCGACGCCGAGGATCGAGCCCCAGATCACGTACTTGCGGCCGATGCGGTCGCCGACCGGGCCGCCGATCAGCGTGCCCGCCGCCACCGCGGCCAGGAACACGAACAGGTGCAACTGCGCGTCCTGCACCGACAGGCCGAACTTGTGGATCAGGTAGAAGGTGAAGTAGCTGCTGATGCTGGCAAGGTAGAAGTACTTCGAGAACACCAGCGCGAACAGCACCGCCAGCGACTGCGCGACCACGCGCCGCGGCAGCGTCGGATGCGCATGCTCGGCGACGCGCGGACGCTTGGCGCGTTCGGCCATGTGGTCGCGGTACCAGCCGCCGACCTGCAGCAGCACCACGATCGCCAGCAGCGCGGCCAGGGCGAACCAGGCGACGCTGCCGCGGCCGCGCGGCACCACGATCCACGCCGCCAGCAGCGGACCCAGCGAAGAGCCTAGGTTGCCGCCGACCTGGAACACCGACTGCGCCAGGCCGTGGCGGCCGCCGGAGGCGAGCCGCGCCACGCGCGAGGATTCCGGATGGAACACCGACGAGCCGCTGCCGATCAGCGCCGCGGCGACCAGCAGCATCGGGAACGTGCCCACCGTCGCCAGCAGCAGCAGGCCGGTCAGCGTGAAGCCCATGCCGACCGGCAGCGAATACGGCATCGGCCGGCGGTCGGTGTACAGCCCGACCACCGGCTGCAGCAGCGAGGCGGTAAGCTGGAAGGTCAGCGTGATCAGGCCGACCTGCGCGAAGCTGAGCGCGAAGCCGTCCTTCAGCAGCGGATAGATCGCCAGGATCAACGACTGGATCATGTCGTTGAGCAGGTGCGAGAAGCTGATCGCTCCCAGGATCGGGAAGACGGTACCGCTGCGCCGCGGAGCGGCGACGGCAGACGCGAGTTCGTCGGCGCGAATTTGCATGACGCGATTCCCGGGACAGCCGCGGCGTCGGAACCTTCCGGTCGGGCGGCGGCGGGACGCCGCCGCTAGCAGAATACGCCCCTCCCGGCCGCGGCGGCCGGGCTCAGGCCAGCGCCTCGGCGGCGGCGACGATATCGGCCTCGCCCGGCAGCACCAGGAACGCGGCGCCGGCCAGCGGCGTGTAGGTGTCGGCGCCGACCACGCGCTTCAGCGGCGTCTTGCCGAGGCCGGCCTCGACGATCGCGGTGATGACGCCCTAGCCCACCCCGGCGCTGCGGCGGCCCTCCTCGACCACCAGGATGCGCTTGGCGGTCTTCGCCTGCTCGGCGATGAAGGCGTCGTTCAGCGGCACCAACCAGCGCAGGTCGACCACGCGCACCTTCCAGCCGAGCTTGCGCTCGATCTCGCGCGCGGCGCGCAGGCTCATCGGCACGCCGTTGCCGAAGGTGAACACGACGAGATCCTTCGCCTTGGCCTCGTACACGCGGCCCTCGCCCAGCGGCATCGCCTGCTCCGGCGACGGATAGGCGAACTGCCAGGCGCCGTCGCCGGGCTCGTACAGGTCCTTGGCCATGTACAGCGCGATCGGCTCGAGGAACGCGCACACGCGGCCGTCGACCTTGGCCAGCGCCATCAGCGTGCGCAGCATCGTCGCCGCGTCGTCGCCGCGCGAGGGGCAACCGACCACCAGGCCCGGGATGTCGCGCAGCGCGGCGATCGAGTTGTCGTTGTGGAAGTGCCCGCCGAAGCCGCGCTGGTAGCCGAGGCTGGCGATGCGCATCACCATCGGGTTGCGATACTGGTTGTTCGAGAAGAACTGCAGCGAGCAGGCCTCGCCGCGGATCTGGTCGCAGGCGTTGTGGAAGTACGCGAGGTACTGGATCTCGGGCATCGGCAGCATGCCCATGTTGGCGTAGCCCTGCGCCAGGCCGAGGATGATCGTCTCGTCCAGCAGCGTGTTGAACACGCGCGTGCCCTTGAACGCCTTGTGCAGGCCCTTGGTCACCGTGTACACGCCGCCCTTCTGCGCCACGTCCTCGCCGAACAGCAGCGCCTCGGGATACTTGCAGAACAGGTCGTGCAGGGCCTGGTTGATCTGGATGGCGAGATGCCGCGGCGGCTGCTTCTCCGGCAGCTTGCCCTCGCCGCCGAACACGGCCAGGCGCTTCTCCGCATAGTCGGCGCGCGCGGCCTCGGCGGCCACCGCGTCCGGCGTGTACGGCGCCAGCGGCGCGATCACCTCGTCGAGGCGCTCCAGCCTGGGCCGGCGGTCGGCTTCCTCGGCGGCGGCGAAGCAGCGCTTGCGGATCGCCTCGTAGTGCTCCAGCAGCGATTCGCGGGTGAACAGGCCGGACTCCAGCGCGATCGCCGCCGAACGCAGCAGCGGGTCGGTCGCCTCGACCGCCACCAGTTCCTCGATCGAGCGCCACTCGATCTCGAAGTCGGTGCCGGCGTGGCCCATCACGCGCGTGGTGCGCAGGTGCAGGAAGGTCGGCCGGCGCGTCGTGCGGCAGTGCTCGACCGCGCGCGCCACGTCGGCGTAGCCGGCGGCGAGGTCGAGGCCGTCGGCGTAGAAGTAGTCGAGGTCGCGGCGGCCCTGGAAATTGGCCGACACCCAGTCGGCCGGCGTCTTCACCGAGATGCCGATGCCGTTGTCCTCGCACACGAACAGCACCGGCGCCGGCACCTTCTGGTAGGCGGTCCAGGCGGCGGCGTTGAAGCTGGTCTGCGCGGTGGCGTGGTTGCTGGAGGCGTCGCCGAACGAGCAGATCGCGATGCTGTCGGCGGGGACCGGCAGCGCGTGGCCGATGCGCCGCGCCTGCTCGATCGCCACCGCGGTACCGAACGCCTTGGGCAGGTGCGAGGCGATGGTCGAGGTCTGCGGCAGCACCCACAGCGGCTTCGAGCCCCACACCTTGTGGCGGCCGCCCGAGGCCGGGTCTTCCTTGCTGGCCGCGAACGACAGCGCGGAATCCATCACCGGGTCCATGCCCGGCAGCTTGCGGAAGCGCTCGGCCATGAAGCCGCCGGAGCGGTAGTGCAGGAACGCCGGATCGGTGTGGCGGGTCAGGCGCGCCACCATCGCGTTGCCCTCGTGGCCGCTGGAGCCGATCGTGTAGAACACCTTGTTCTGCACGCGCAGCACGCGCGCCATCAGGTCGAGGTGGCGGCTGATCAGTTGCGACTCGAGCAGTTCGAGGAAGTCGCGCGCCGTGCAGGCACTGCCGGGCAGCACCGGCGCGTCGGCGGCGGGCGCGCGGCGCGCTTCGCCGCGCCAGTCGCGCACGAACTCGGCGAAATTCTGGTCGACGATCTCGGCGCGGTTGAAGCCCTTGTGGCGGGCGGGGATCGGATGGGAAGTGGCGGCCATGGCGCTCGGCGGTACGGTCTGCGGCAGGGGGGGGGGGGGGCAAAGTCCCCAAGGATACCACCCGCCCCACCGCGCATCCCGGCGCGCGCTTGATCTCGGACAGGGCAGCGGCGCCGTGCGCCCACTACGTTGGGCCGCCCACGGGAGCGACGCCTTGAGCTACCACGACCTGCGCGATTTCCTGCAAGCCCTCGAAAGCCGCGGCCAGTTGAAGCGCGTGGCCGTGCCGGTCGATACCCGCCACGAGCTGACCGCGTTCTGCCAGCGCGTGCAGATGCGCGGCGGCCCGGCCCTGTTGTTCGAGCGCGCCGGCGGCAGCCGGCTGCCCTTCCTCGGCAACCTGTTCGGCAGCGTGGAGCGCATCGAGATGGCGGTCGGCGGGCGCCCGCTGGCCTCGCTGCGCGAGCTGGGCGAGCTGCTGGCGGCGCTGAAGGAGCCGCGCTGGCCGGGCAGCCTGCGCGAGGCGCTGGGGGCGCTGCCGGCGTACGCGCAGCTCGCGCACGTCGCGCCGCGCCAGGTCGGCTCGGCCGCGTTCCAGGAGCACGTGCGCGAAGGCGCCGACGTGGATCTTGCCGAGCTGCCGATCCAGACCTGCTGGCCGGAGGACGCCGGCCCGCTGATCACGCTGGGCCTGGTGATCACCCGCAGCGAGCGCCTCGACCGCCAGAACATCGGCATCTACCGCATGCAGGTACTCGGCCCGAACCGCGTGATCATGCGCTGGCTGGCGCACCGCGGCGGCGCGCAGGACTACGCCGAATGGCGCGACCGCCGTCCCAACGACCCGTTTCCGCTCTCGGTCGCGATCGGCGCCGACCCCGCCACCACGCTGGCCGCGGTGGCGCCGGTGCCGGATACGCTGTCGGAACACGAATTCGCCGGCCTGCTGCGCGGTGCGCGCGGCCACGTCGTGCGCTCGGCGCTGACCGGGCTCGACCTGCCCGCCTCCGCCGAGATCGTGCTGGAAGGCCACATCCATCCCGGCGACACCGCGCTGGAAGGGCCGTTCGGCGACCACACCGGCTACTACAACGCGCAGGACCACTTCCCGGTCTTCACCATCGACCGTGTGAGCCGCCGCGGCGATGCGATCTACCAGGGCAGCTGGATGGGCCGCTCGCCGCATGACGAGCCGTCGATGCTGGCGATGGCGCTGAACGAGCTGTTCGTGCCGATCCTGCGCCGCATCTTTCCCGAGATCGTCGATTTTCATCTGCCGCCGGCGGCGTGCTCCTACCGCGTCGCCGTGGTCAGCATCCGCAAGCGCTACCCCGGCCACGCGCGGCGCGTGATGTTCGCGGTGTGGTCGTACCTGCGCCAGTTCACCTACACCAAGTTCGTGATCGTCACCGACGACGACGTCGACGTGCGCAACTGGGACGAGGTGCTGTGGGCGGTGTCGACGCGCGTCGATCCGGCGCGCGACTGCCTGCTGGTCGAGCGCACGCCGGTCGACTATCTCGACTTCGCCAGCCCGCAGGCGAATCTCGGCGGCAAGCTCGGCATCGACGCAACGAACAAGTGGCCGGGCGAAACCGAGCGCGCGTGGGGCCGGCCGATCCGCACGGACGCGGCGGTGGAACGCCGCGTCGACACGCTGATGCGCGAGGTGTTCGGACCCGTTGACGCACGTCAATGAGGCCGCGGATGCGCGTCACTACGCTGCCCGGGCACCGCCCGGTGCGCGCAGGGAGTCCACGATGCAGCTGATCTGCCCCGCCGGCAGCCTGCCTTCGCTGCAGGCCGCCATCGACCACGGCGCCGACGCGGTCTACGTCGGCTTTCGCGACGAAACGAACGCGCGCGCGTTCCCCGGACTCAACTTCGACGATCCCGACCTGCACGCCGGCGTCGCCTATGCGCACGCGCGCGGACGCAAGGTCTACGTCGCGCTGAACACCTATCCGACGCCGGACGGCCTGCCGCGCTGGGAGGAAGCGGTGGATCGCGCCGCCGACCTCGGCGCGGACGCGCTGATCGTCGCCGAGATGGCGGTGCTGGAATACGCGACCAAGCGCTATCCGCGCATGCCGCGCCATCTGTCCGTGCAGGGCTCGGCGACCACGCGCGCGGCGCTGCAGTTCTACTTCGAGGAATACGGCATCGCCCGCGCGGTGCTGCCGCGCGTGCTGGCGATCCAGCAGGTCGAGCGCCTTGCGGAAAAAACGCCGGTGCCGCTGGAAACCTTCGCCTTCGGCAGCCTGTGCATCATGGTCGAAGGGCGCTGCCATCTCTCCAGCTACACCACCGGCGTGTCGCCGAACCGCCACGGCGTGTGCTCGCCGGCCGGCAGCGTGCGCTGGGGCGAGGAGCCGGACGGGCGCACCGCGCGCCTCAACGACGTGCTGATCGACAAGTTCGCCGACAGCGAGCCGGCCGGCTATCCGGTGGTGTGCAAGGGCCGCTACTACGTCAACGGCCAGGTATTCCACGCGCTGGAGGAACCGACCAGCCTGAACACGCTCGACCTGCTGCCGCGCCTCGCTTCCAGCGGCATCGCCGCGCTGAAGGTCGAGGGGCGCCAGCGCAGCCCGGCCTACGTCGCCACCGTCACCGGCGTGTGGCGCAAGGCGATCGACCGGGTGATGAAGATGCGCGGGAGCTTCCGCGTCGAGAGCGCATGGCAGAACGACCTGTCGCGCGTCGCCGAAGGCACGCAGACCACGCTCGGCCCCTACCACCGTCCCTGGCAATGAGGTTCGCATGCGCCTGACCCTTGGCCCCATCCAGTATTTCTGGCCGCGCCTGCGCGTGCTCGAGTTCTACGCCGAGATGGCGGAACTGCCGCTGGACACGATCTACCTCGGCGAAACCGTGTGCAGCAAGCGCAGGGAATTGCGCGGCGCCGACTGGCTGGAGCTGGCGCGCGAGCTCGCCGCCGCCGGCAAGCAGGTGGTGCTGTCGACGCTGACGCTGATCGAGGCGGAATCGGAGCTCTCCAGCGCCAAGCGCATCGTCGAGAACGGCGAGTTCATGGTCGAGGCCAACGACATGTCGGCCGTGCAGTTGCTGCGCGAGCGCGGCCTGCCGTTCGTGGTCGGGCCAGGCGTGAACGTCTACAACCAGCGCGCGCTGGCGACGATGACGCGCTCGGGCATGCGTCGCTGGGTGCTGGGCGTCGAGCAGGGCCGCGAGCTGCTGCACGAGATGCGCGGCCATGCCGCGGCCGAGGACATCGCCATGCCCGAGGTCGAGGTGATCGGCTGGGGCCGGCTGCCGCTGTCGTACTCCGCGCGCTGCTTCACCGCGCGCGCCTACAACGTGCCGAAGGACGACTGCGGCTTCCGCTGCATCAACCACCCCGACGGCATGCCGCTGACCACGCGCGAGGGCGAGCCGTTCCTCAACATCAACGGCGTGCAGGTGCAGAGCGCCAAGGTCTGCGACCTTGCCCCCGAGCTGCCCGAGCTGATCGCCGCCGGCGTCGACCTGCTGCGCATGTACCCGCAGTCGGAAGGCACCGCGGACGCGGTGCGCCGCTTCCGCGCGGCGATCGACAGCGGCATCGCCCCCGCCGAGCGCGTCGGCGACTGCAACGGCTACTGGCACGGCGGCGCGGGGATGGCCACGCTATAGGGCGCCCCTCCCCGACCCTCCTCCGCTGCGCGGGGGAGGCAGCGATCCGACGCATCCCCCCTGCTTGCGGAGGGAAGGTCGGGAGCGTGGCGAGGCGCACCGCACCGAGCGCCGCGCCCCGAAGCGTTCAGGCCGCCTTGCCGGCGCGATGCGCGTCGCGCGCGGCGACGGCGAAGCGCGCGCCGCGGTTGAGCAGGATGCGCAGCGCCAGCGGCAGGCTCTCCCACGGCAACTGGTCGAGCAGGTTGCGCGCGGTCAAGCCGAGTTCGGTATCGCCGATCACGGCGAGGCGGCGCTGGAAGAACAGCGTATCCGGGTCTTCCAGCCGGCTGGCCAGCAGCATGAACTCGATGGCCCTGCCGCGCACCGCCGCTTCGGCCTCGGCGCCCGGCGCGCAGGCGTGCAGGCGCACGTCGTCGCCTTCGAGCACCCAGCGCAGGTCGAGATCGATCACTTCGATGGCGAGCCGACGCCCGCGCATGAAGGCGAGCTTGCCGGCGCGCTGCGGCGCGGCCAGCACGTGGTTCACCGCGGCTTCGAGCAGGCGCGCGTGCCAGGCATAGGGCACCGCGCGCAGCGGCACGGCCAGTCGCTCCGGCGGCGGCAGCAGGCGCAGCAGTCGCATGGCTTGGTCTCCGGCGTCGGGAAGGCGGACGATAGCGGCGCCGGACCCGGCGCCGCCCTGATCCAGGTCAGGCTGCCGCTGCAGCTCGACCGCGCAGTCGACCGCCGTGCGCAGCAGCCGTTCGCCGTGCTGCGCGGCGAGGCCGCGGCGCTGCGCGCGGCCGCGCGCGCGCTCGAGCACCGCGCGCTCGCGGGCGTCGTCGCGCGGCGCGAGGCCATAGGCGCGCTTGCTGGCGCCGATGTCGCGCACCACGCGCTGGCGCAACGCCAGCAGGTCGACCAGCGCGTCGTCGACGACGTCGAGCAGGCGGCGCCGCAGGCGCAGGGTCAGCGGGATCGGTTGGCTCGGGTTCGGCATGCGCCTGCAGCATCCGCGATCGCGTGACGCCCGGCCTTGTCGTACGTCAAGCGCGGCCGCCGCGGGTTGCGCTCAGGCGCTCATCGACACGAAGCCGGGCTGCGCGCGCACGCGCGCCAGCCAGGCGGCGATCGCGGGATACGGCGCAAGGTCGAAGTCGCCGTCGCCGGCGCAGTGGGTGTAGGCGAACAGCGCGATGTCGGCCACCCCGTAGACCGCGCCGCCGAACCACGGGTGCGACTGCAGGTGCCGCTCCATCACCGCCAGCGCCTGCGCGCCACGCTCGTGCAGTCGCGGCAGCTCGGCGCGACGCGGGTGGCCGTCGGGCAGCCAGCGGCAGATGAAGCGTGCCACGGCGAGATACGGCTCGTGGCTGTACTGCTCGAAGAACATCCACGCCAGCGCCTGCGCGCGCTGCCAGGGATCGGCCGGCAACAGCGGCGTGCCCTCGGCGAGGTAGCACAGGATCGCGTTCGATTCCGGCAGGTAGCGGCCGGGCGCGGCTTCCAGCAGCGGCACCTTGCCGTTGGGGTTCATGGCGAGGAAGGCCGGCGTGCGCGTCGCGCCGGCGGCGCTGTCGACCTCGACCCAGCGGTACGCGCGGCCGAGCTGCTCCAGCAGCAACTGCACCTTGTAGCAGTTGCCGGAGGCGCGCATGCCGTGGACGGTCAGCATCTTCGCCGCTCCGGCCGTGCGGTTACTTCTTGTCGCCCGGTTTGGCCACGGGCAACTTCATCGATGCCGGGTCGTAGACGCAGCCGGGATACGCCGTGGCGATCTCGGGGACATTCGGGCTGACGCAGTCGTATTGCACGGTCGGCTCGCCTGTGGTGCCTTTGACCACTTTGGGCAGGAAGCGCACGAAGGCGCTGTCCATGCCGACGGCTGCGGTGAACTTGATCGTGATCACGCCACCGTGACCGACGAACACGGCCTGGATTTCCTCGGTGGTGAGCGTGTACGGCGGCCCCATGTTGACGTCGCGGTTGCGCTCGGGCGGCTTGTAGGGATTGGCAAGGATGGCGTTGGCGACGGCCTGCTTGGTGGTCGCCACCAGCAGCGAATCGAGCGCCAGCCGCAGCGAATCCGGCTTCAGCGCGGCGGAGGCGGTGCCGGCCGCCAGCAGCGCGGCGGCGGCGAGGCATGCGAACAACGTACGGGTCATCTCGATCTCCTGCCGTTCCGGATTCAGAACGCGTTGATGCCGGTAAGTTCACGGCCGACGACCAACTGGTGCACCGTCTCGGTGCCCTCGTAGGTGATCACCGACTCGAGGTTCAGTGCGTGGCGGATCGCGCCGTGCTCGGTGGTGATGCCGGCGCCGCCGAGGATGTCGCGGCACTCGCGGGCGATGTCCAGCGCCATGCGCACGTTGTTCCACTTGGCCAGCGACACCTGGGTCGGCTGCATGGCGCCCTTGTCCTTCAGCCGGCCGAGCTGCAGCGAGATCAACTGCGCGGCGGTGATGCGGCGGGCCATGTCCGCGAGCTTCAACTGGATCGCCTGGTTGGCGGCCAGCGGGCGGCCGAACAGGATACGCTCGCGGGTATAGTCGAGCACTTCCTTCAGGCAGGCCTGGGCGGCGCCGATCGGGCCCCAGGTGATGCCGTAGCGCGCCTGGGTGAGGCAGCCGAGCGGGCCCTTCAGGCCCCTCACGTTCGGCAGGCGGTTGGCCTCCGGCACGCGCACGTTGTCGAAGAACAGCGCCGAGGTCACCGAGGCGCGCAGGCTCATCTTCTTGTGCACTTCCTGCGCGGTGAAGCCCTTGGTGTCGGTCGGCACGATGAAGCCCTGGATGCCGTCGTCCGTCTGCGCCCAGACGATGGCGATGTGCGCGAGGTTGCCGTTGGTGATCCACATCTTGGCGCCGTTGATCACCCAGTCGCCGCCGTCCTTCTTCGCGTTCGTCTTCATGTTGGCCGGATCGGAGCCGCCGTGCGGCTCGGTCAGGCCGAAGCAGCCGATCACCTCGCCCGCCGCCATCTTCGGCAGATAGCGCATCTTCTGCTCTTCCGTGCCGTAGGCGTAGATCGGGTACATGCACAGCGAGGACTGCACCGAGGCGAAACTGCGCAGGCCGGAGTCGCCGCGCTCCAGTTCCTGGCAGATCAGGCCGTAGCTGACGCCGCTCATGCCGGCGCAGCCGTACTTCTCGGGGATCGTCGCGCCGAGCAGACCGAGCGCGGCGATCTCGGGAATCAGCTCCTTCGGGAAGCGCGCCTGGTCGAAGCAGTCGCCGATGATCGGCAGCACCTTCTCGTCGACGAAACGCCCCACCGTGTCCTGCACCATGCGCTCCTCGTCGGTGAGCAGCGCACGCACGTCGTAGAGGTCGAGGGGGTTCAGGCTGGCGGCCATTGCGGATTCCCGGCGGAAGGTGGCAAAGCGGCCATTCTACCGGTGCGGGCGCCGCGGGTCACGACGCGGGGCTGCGGCCTCAGCCGGCGTTGCGCACGCCGTGCGGGACGTGCCCCGCGGCGACGTGCAGGCTGGCCGATTCGACGTTGGCACGCAGGTCGTCGAAGAAGATATCGGCGCCGAACGCCTTCAGGAAAGGGCCCTTGTCGCGCCCGCCGAGGAACAGCGCCTCGTCGATGCGCACGCCCCACAGGCGCAGGGTGCGGATCACCCGCTCGTGCGCCGGCGCCGAACGCGCCGTGACCAGCGCGGTGCGGATCGGCGCGTCCTCCGCCGGGAACGCCGCCTGCAGGCGATACAGCGCAGCGAGGAAGCCGCGGAACGGCCCGCCCGCCAGCGGCTCGCCGGCGCGCTCGGTTTCGATGCGGTGGAACGCCTCCAGGCCCTGCTCGTGCGAAACCCGCTCGGACTCGTCGCCGAACAGCACCGCGTCGCCGTCGAAGGCGATGCGCAACTGCTCGGAAGTACCGGCCGCCGGATGCGACGGCAGGATGGTCGCCGCCGCCACGCCGGCGGCGAGCGCGCGCGCGACGTCGTCGGCGTTGGCGGACAGGAACAGGTCGGCACCGAACGGCTGCACGTATTCCGAGGTCGGCGCGCCGCTGGTGAACGCCGCGCGCACGATGTCGAGGCCGTGGTGCTTGATCGAGTTGAAGATGCGCAGGCCGGTATCGCCGGAATTGCGCGACAGCAGGATCACCTCGACGCGCGGCGCCGCCGGCGAGCGGCTGTTCAGGGCCAGCAGCTTGCGCGTCAGCGGAAACGCCACGCCCGGGGCCAGCACGTCGTTCTCGTGCTCGATCTGGTAGCGCCGGTAGGCGTCCAGCCCTTCCCGCTCGAACAGCGCGTGGCTGTCGCCCAGGTCGAACAGCGCCCGCGAGGAAATCGCCACGACCAGGCGATCGTCCCGTACGGACTCGGGGGCATGGACGTTCGGCGTGGCCATACGGCAAGTCTAATGGGTGGGGGAAGGGAGTGGGGAGTGGAGCAAACACCGTTGCTCGGCTCGCCCTACTCCCTACTCCCCGCCTCAAAGCACAAACTGCTCATCCAGGATGCGCTGCTCCAGCCTGTGGTCCGGATCGAACAGCAGGGTGACGGGATGCTCGCGCGCTTCGGCGATCTCGACTTCGGCGACGTCGCGCACTTCGAGGAAGTCGGCGGTGGCGCTGACCGGGCGCGCGTGCGGGTCGCACACGCGGATGCGCACCGCGGTCGCGGCGGGCAGGATCGCGCCGCGCCAGCGGCGCGGGCGGAACGGGCTGATCGGCGTCAGCGCCAGCACGTTGGCGTCCAGCGGCAGGATTGGGCCGTGCGCGGACAGGTTGTAGGCGGTGGAGCCGGCCGGCGTCGACACCAGGATGCCGTCGCAGACCAGTTCCGCGAGCTTGACCGCGCCGTTCAGCGCCACCTCGAGGTGCGCGGCCTGGTTGGTCTGGCGCAGCAGCGACACCTCGTTGAAGGCCAGCGCGGCGTGCGTCGTGCCGGCCGTATCGGTCGCGTGCATCGCCAGCGGGTGCAGCGTGGCGGGCTGCGCCGCGGCCAGGCGTTCGCGCAGGTCCTCGGCGCGATACTGGTTCATCAGGAAGCCGACGCGGCCGAGCTTCATGCCGTATACCGGCACGCCACGCGCGAACGGCTGGTGCAGCGTGCGCAGCATGAAGCCGTCGCCGCCCAGCGCCACGACCACGTCGGCCCGCTCGATCGGTGCATCGCCGTAGCGGCGGACCAGTTCGGCGCACGCACCCTGCGCCTCCACGGTCGGATTGGCGACGAAGGCGATGCGTTGCGACATGCGGCTCCCCTGCGGCAGGCGTTGCCACGCATGGTAGCTCACCATCGGCGCCGCACGACGCCGCAGGAGCCTGCGTGCAGGCGACCCCAGGCCCACCCCATCCGGAACGGGCGAGGAAGACGGGGCCGCGCGCCGGAACGAGGCGTCGATGCCGACGCTGGCGCACGGGGCGGAATCCCCGCGCCACGGCGCTGCCGCCGCGGCGCGGAACTCCGGCCGACCGCTTACGCCGCGCCCGCGTGCGCGAGCTGGGCCAGGCGGCGCAGCGCGACCGAGGCGATCGGGTAGTCGACGCTCTGGCTGCGGATCTCGGCGAGCATGCCCAGCGTGAACTTCAGCGCCGCGTCGTCACGGCCCAACCACGCCGCCACCGCGCCGTCGGTCTTGCCCTTGCCGGCGCCGGCCAGCACCTGCACCGCCAGCGTGCGGTGCTGCGCGTTCAGCTCGTCGCGCAGCGAGCCGCGAGCCTGCGCGTGCCAGCGGCTTTCGACCGGCAGCGTCTCGATCTGGTCGCGCAGCCAGTCCAGCTCCAGCGCCTCGCCCAGCTCGAAGAACACCGCCGCGACCTTCGCCACCGGCTTGCCGCTGTCGCGCGCCACCTCGACCACGTCGAGCGCGGCGCCCAGCACCGGGATCACCGCCAGCTCGTGCGCCAGCGCCTCGGGCAGGCCGCGCTCGGTCCACGTGGCGGCGTCGGCCGCGAATGCCGCCTGGCCGGCCGCGGTCAGCGCGGCGGGCAGCGCACGGCGCAGCTCGGCGACGCCCGGCGCGTAGCGTTCGACGTTGCCGGCGATGTCCAGGCTGCCGCCCGGGCGATTCAGCAGCCAGCGCGTCAGGTGGCGCAGGAGGTGCCAGACCTTCAGCATCGCGTCGACCTGCGCGGCATCGGCCACCTTGCCGTCGAGCGCCTCGACCGCGCCCCACAGCGTGCGCGCGTCGAGGATCTCGCGCGCCGCGGTGTAGGCCTTGGCGATCGCCGCCGGCCCCTGCCCGGTGTCCTCCTGCATGCGCAGCATGAAGGTGGCGCCCATGCGGTTGATCGTCGAGTTGGTCACCGCAGTGGCGATGATCTCGCGCTTCAGCCGGTGGCGCTGCATGTGCGCGGCGTACGGCGCGTGCAGTGGCTTCGGGAAGTAGCGCACCAGTTCCTTGGACAGGTACGGATCCTCCGGCACGTCGGAGTCGAGCAACTGCTGGAACAGCTTGATCTTGTCGTAGGACAGCAGGATCGCCAGCTCCGGCCGGGTCAGGCCGAGGCCGCGCGCCTTGCGCTCGGCCAGCTCGGCATCCGCGGGCAGCGACTCGACCTGGCGGTCGAGCAGGCCCTCGGCTTCCAGCGTGCGGATGAAGTGCGCCATCGAGCCCAGGCGCGCCACCGACATGCGCTCCATCAGGCTGATCGCCTGGTTCTGCCGGTAGTTGTCCCACAGCACCAGGCGCTCGACTTCGTCGGTCATCGCCGCGAGCTGCTTGTTGCGCGCATCCAGAGCCAGCTCGCCGCGCTGCACGGCGTCGTTCAGCAGGATCTTGATGTTCACCTCGTGGTCGGAGGTGTCGACGCCGGCGGAGTTGTCGATGAAGTCGGTGTTCAGCAGCACGCCGCCCTGCGCGGCCTCGATGCGGCCCTTCTGGGTGAAGCCGAGGTTGCCGCCCTCGCCCACGATCTTGCAGCGCAGCTCGCCGCCGTTGATGCGGATCGCGTTGTTGCCGCGGTCGCCGGCGTCGGCGTTGCTCTCGCTGGACGCCTTGACGTAGGTGCCGATGCCGCCGTTCCACAGCAGGTCGACCGGCGCCTTCAGCACGGCCGACATCAGCTCGGCCGGCGACATCTGCGCGACGCCCTCGGCGAGGCCGAGCACGGCGCGCACCTCGGGCGAAACCGGGATCGACTTCAGCGTGCGCGCGTACACGCCGCCGCCCTTCGAGATCAGCGCCTTGTCGTAATCGTCCCACGACGAGCGCGGCAGCTTGAACAGGCGCTCGCGCTCGGCGAACGATTTCGCCGCGTCCGGATCCGGATCGAGGAAGATGTGACGGTGGTCGAACGCGGCCAGCAGGCGCGTGCGGCGCGACAGCAGCATGCCGTTGCCGAACACGTCGCCGGACATGTCGCCGATGCCGACGCAGGTGAAGTCCTCGTTCTGGCAATCGCGGCCGAGCGCGCGGAAGTGGCGCTTGACCGACTCCCAGCCGCCCTTGGCGGTGATGCCCATGCCCTTGTGGTCGTAGCCGTTGGAGCCGCCGGACGCGAACGCGTCGCCCAGCCAGTAGCCGTACTCGGCGGAGATCGCGTTGGCGATGTCGGAGAACTTTGCCGTGCCCTTGTCGGCGGCGACCACCAGGTACGGATCGTCGCCGTCGTGGCGCACCACCGCTTCCGGATGCGCGACCTTGCCGTCGACCAGGTTGTCGGTGATGTCGAGCAGGCCGCTGACGAAGATGCGGTAGCAGGCGATGCCCTCGGCCAGCACCGCGTCGCGGTCGCCGCCGATCGGCGGGCGCTTGACGAAGAAGCCGCCCTTCGAGCCGACCGGCACGATCACGGTGTTCTTCACCATCTGCGCCTTGACCAGGCCCAGCACCTCCGTGCGGAAATCCTCGCGGCGGTCGGACCAGCGCAGGCCGCCGCGCGCGACCGGGCCGAAGCGCAGGTGCACGCCCTCGACGCGCGGGCTGTACACGAAGATCTCGCGGTACGGCCGCGGCTTCGGCAGGTCCGGCACCTGCGCGCAGTCGAACTTGACGCTGATGCAGTCCTTCGGCTTGCCGTCGCGGGTCTGGTAGTAGTTGGTGCGCAGGCTGGCGCGGATCACGCCGACGAAGCTGCGCAGGATGCGGTCCTCGTCCAGGCTGGCGACGTTGTCGAGCAGCGTCTTGATCGCCTCGACCAGCGCCTCGACCTGCGCCGCGCGCGGTTCGCCGCGAACGGCGACCAGGCGGGCGACGAAGTCCGGGTGCGCCTTGGCGGTCGCCTCCGGCAGCAGCGCGGTCAGCTCGTGCTCGAAGCGGCGGCGCGCCTCGCCCAGCGCGGCCGCGCCCTCGCGCTGCGGATCGAATTTCGCCTCGAACAGTTCGACCAGCAGCCCGGCGATCAGCGGGTAGCGGTTGAGCGTCTCTTCCACGTAGCTCTGCGAGAACGGCACGCCGACCTGCAGCAGGTACTTGCAGAAGCCGCGCAGCAGCGCGACCTGGCGCCACGACAGGCGCGCGCCGAGGATCAGGCGGTTGAACGCGTCGTTCTCCGCCTCGCCGCGCCAGACGCGCTCGAAGGCGTCCTCGAACGTCGCGCGCACCTCGGCGACGTCGAACGTCATCGCCTGCGCCGGCTGCACCGCGATGTCCTGGATGAACAGCCGCGTGCCCTGCACGTCGAGCTCGTGCAGGTCCTCGGTCAGCACGCGCATGCCGAGGTTCTCGAGCAGCGGCAGCACTTCCGACAGCGCGATGTCGGCGCCCGAGCGGAACACCTTGAAATGCAGCTCCTCGGGGCGGTTCGGCGAGCGGTACAGCGACTGGCGGATCGCGTCGGGGCCTTCCAGCGAAGCGGCCAGCTCGACGTCGCCGGCGGCGATCGCCGGGGTGACCTCCTCGATGTAGCCGGGCGGCAGCGCGCGGCCGTAGCGGGCGGCCAGATCGAGGCCGCGCTGCTCGCCGAGGCGCTGCACCAGCGTCTCGCGCAGCTCGTCGTGCCAGTCGCGCACGATCTGCGCCAGCCGCGACTCGATCTCGTCGGCGTCGAACTCGACGTGGTCGCCCGGGCGCGGCCGGATTACCAGGTGCAGGCGCGCCAGCGGCGATTCGCCCAGCAGCATCGAGGAATCCAGGCGCTCGCCGTGCAGCACCTGCTTCAGCGTCGCCTCGATGCGCTCGCGCACGCCGGTGCTGAAGCGCTCGCGCGGCACGAACACCAGGCACGAGACGAAGCGGCCGTACTTGTCGCGGCGCGCGAACAGGCGGGTGCGTGCGCGCTCGCGCAGGTCGAGGATGCCGGTGGCGATCGCGTACAGTTCGTCCTCGCCGGCCTGGAACAGCTCGTCGCGCGGCAGCGTCTCGAGGATGTGGCGCAGCGCCTTGCCGGAGTGCGAGTCGCGCTTCAGCCCGGAGCGGTTCATCACCGCCTCGAACTTCTGCCGCACCAGCGGCACGTCCTGCGGGCGGCGCATGTAGGCGCTGGAGGTGAACAGGCCGAGGAAGCGCTGCTCGGCGACCGGCCGGCCCTTGGCGTCGAAACGCAGCACGCTGATGTAGTCCATATAGCCAGGACGGTGCACGGTCGCGCGCGCGCTGGTCTTGGTCAGGATGATCGCGTCCATCGAGCCCGACTGCGGCAGCGTGGTCGCCACCAGGGTGCGCAGCGAGCGCGGCGCCAGCGAGCGCTCGCGCCCGCGCAGGATGCCGAGGCCGGAGCCTTCGACCGCCTTCAGCACCTCGTCGCCGCCGACCGCGGCGATCTCGTACTCGCGGTAGCCGAGGAAGGTGAAGTGGTCGTCGGCCACCCAGCGCAGGAACTCCTGCGCCTCGGCGACGCCCTGCGCGTCTAGCGGGTTGTGGCGCTGCGGCAGCTCGGCGGCGATCGCCAGCATGCGCTCGCGCATGGCCGGCCAGCCGCCGACCGCGGCGCGCACGTCGTCGAGCGCGGCGCGCACGGCGTCGGCCAGGCGCGCCAGTTCGGCGGCGTCGGCGACGCGGTCGATCTCGAAGTGCATGATCGACTCGGCGGCGCCGCCCGGCGCGCGTTCGCCCAGCGCCTGCAGCGCGCCGGCGCCGTCGCGCGCGACCGGCAGCACCGGATGCAGCACGGCGTGGATCTGCAACCCGGCGGCGCTCAGCGCCATGCCGGCCGAATCCACCAGGAACGGCATGTCGTCGGTGATCACCTGCACGACGGTGCGCGGGCATTCCCAGCCGTTCCTGCCGGACTCGGGATTGAACACCCTGACGCTCGCGCTGCCCGCGGCGCGCACGCGCACGAACTCCAGCAGGTCCGCCGCCAGCATGGCCCACGCGGGCGCATCATGCAGGGCCGTATCGCCTGCGGCGATGCGCGCGAACAGGGCCGAAGCCAGCGTCCGCGCCTGCTCGAGGCGAGTACCCGTAACCGTGGGACCGAATTCGCGTACAACCGTGGCGGCGAAGGCTGCGCCGTCTGCAGAACGCTGGGCATTCATGATGGGCGGTATGTGTGGGCCGAATGATTTGGGGGGGATGGATTCGAGTCGAGTCGCGGGAAATCCGCGGAAGCATAGCTCCGGCGAGCGGAACGAATCCACAACGCCGGCCGCCGTCGCGCGGGGCGTGACGATCCGGCAAAGCCCCGCGTCTAGGCCATTGGTAGGATTGGAGCCGCAACGCCGTGGATATTAAACTTGTCGGTATACCGCAAGTCCGGACGAGCCGGGGGTGCGCAACGCCGTTCCGGCTTGCCGCACCGCGCTTGCCGCACCTGCCGTGGCTCGCGCCAGCCGCGCGGGCGCGCGCGCGCGCCGGACCGCCAACGCCACAGACAGGGAGTTCCCATGCCGTCGTTTCCCCTGCGCGCCCTGATCGTGGGGACCGCCGCCGCGCTGCTGCTCGCCGCCTGCGGCAATTCGAAGCAGGCCGCGCCACCGCCGACCGAGGTGGGCGTGGTGCGCGCGCACGCCGAGGACGTGCCGCTGGTGCGCGACTTCGTCGGCCGCCTGACGGCCTACCGCACCGCCGACGTGCGCGCGCGCGTCGCCGGCATCCTGCTCAAGCGCGAGTACACCGAAGGCACCGACGTCGCCCAGGGCCAGGTGCTGTTCCGCATCGACCCGGCGCCGCTGCAGGCCGCGCTGCACGCGCAGGAAGCCGCGCTGGCCGAAGCCCGCGCGAATGCGCAGAACGCGGAGGAAACGGTCAAGCGCCTCGGCCCGCTCGCGGCCAAGGGTTGGGCTTCGCAGCAGGACCTCGACAACGCGCAAGCGAACGCGCGCAGCACCGCCGCCGCGGTCAAGCAGGCCGAGGCCAACGTCGCCAGCGCGCAGCTCAACCTCGGCTACGCCACCGTCACCGCACCGATCACCGGCCGCGCCGGGCAGCAGATGGTCACCGAGGGCGCGCTGGTCGGCCAGGACGGCCCGACCGAACTGACCGTGGTCCAGCAGATCGACCCGATCTACGTCAACTTCGGCCAATCGTTCGCGGAACTGCAGGCGCTGCGCAAACAGCAGGCGCAGGGCCTGCTGAAGCCGGCCGGCAAAAGCCAGGTCGAGGTGCAGGTGGTGCTGCCGGACGGCAGCGTGTATCCGCACGCGGGCACCCTCGGCTTCACCGACCTCGCGGTGGATCCGGGCACCGGCGCGCTGTCGCTGCGCGGCACCCTGCCCAACCCCGAGCGCACCCTGCTGCCGGGCATGTTCGTCAAGGTGCGCCTGGCCCAGGGCCGCCACGCGCACGCGTTCCCGATACCGCAGGCGGCGGTGCAGCGCGACGCCGACGGCGCCTACGTGCTGGTGGTCGGCGGCGACGGCAAGGTCGCGCGCAGGCCGGTCGACCTCGGCGACATGCGTGGCGGCAACTGGGTGGTCACGCGCGGCCTCGCCGAGGGCGAGCAGGTGATCGTCTCCGGCCTGCAGCACGTGCACCCGGGCGACGCCGCGCGCGCCGTGCCCTACGCGCCGCTGCCGGCCGCGGCGGCCGGCACGCACTGAGGCCGCGCACATGGCCCGCTTCTTCATCGACCGACCGGTGTTCGCTTGGGTGATCGCGCTGCTGATCACCCTCGCCGGCACGATCGCCATCTTCAACATGCCGGTCGAGGCGTATCCCTCGATCGCGCCGCCAAGCATCAACGTTTCCGCCGGCTATCCGGGCGCCAGCGCGCAGGTCATCGAGCAGTCGGTCACCTCGGTGATCGAGCAGCAGTTGACCGGCCTGGACGGCCTGCTCTACTTCAGCTCGACCTCCAGCCAGAGCGGCCAGGCGCAGATCACGGTGACGTTCCAGAACGGCACCGACCTCGACATCGCCGCGGTGCAGGTGCAGAACCAGGTCGACCGCGCGATGCCGCGCCTGCCGCAGGAAGTGCAGCAGCAGGGCGTGCGCGTGCAGAAGGCCAGCGCGGGCTTCCTCGAAGTGGTCGCTTTGCGCGCGTCCGGAGGGCAGTACGACAGCTACGCGCTGAACAACCTGGTCGCCTCGCAGGTACTCGACCAGATCCAGCGCGTGCCCGGCGTCGGCAGCGCCAACCAGTTCGGCTCCGAGTTCGCGATGCGGATCTGGCTGAACCCGGAGAAGCTGCAGGGCTACGACCTGACCGCGACCGACGCGCTCGACGCGGTGCGCGCGCAGAACGTGCAGGTCGCCGCCGGCGCGATCGGCGCGCAGCCGGGCAGCGGCGGCCAGGCGCTCACCGCCGCGGTGACCGCCGAGAGCCGCTTCACCGATCCGCAGCAGTTCCGCGACATCATCCTGCGCGCCAACGCCGACGGCAGCGTGGTGCGTCTCGGCGACGTCGCCCGCGTCGAGCTGGGCGCCTACGCCTACACCCACGACTCGCGCGTGGACGGCCAGCCGATCGCCGCGTTCGGCATCCAGCTGCTGCCGGGCGCCAACGCGCTGCAGGTGGCCGACGCAGTCAGCAACCGCATGAACGAGCTGGCGCGCAACTTCCCGCCCGGCGTCAACTGGTTCATCCCCTACGACAGCTCGACCTTCGTGCGCACGTCGATCGAGGAAGTGGCGAAGACGCTGCTCGAGGCGATCGTGCTGGTGGTGCTGGTGATGTGGCTGTTCCTGCAGAACGTCCGCGCCACCCTGATCCCCACCCTTGTGGTGCCGGTGGCGCTGACCGGCGCGTTCGCCGGCATGTGGCTCGCCGGCTTCTCGATCAACGTGCTCAGCCTGTTCGGCCTGGTGCTGGCGATCGGCCTGGTCGTCGACGACGCGATCGTGGTGGTGGAGAACGTCGAGCGCATCATGCGCGAGGAAGGCCTGCCGCCGAAGGAAGCGACGCGCAAGGCGATGGACCAGATCATCGGCGCGATCGTCGCCATCACCATCGTGCTGGCCGCGGTGTTCGTCCCTTCCTCGCTGCTGAGCGGCAGCGTCGGCGCGATCTACCGCCAGTTCGCGCTGACCATCGCGATCTCGATGGGCCTGTCGGCGCTGATGGCGCTGACCTTCACCCCGGCGCTGTGCGCCAGCCTGCTGAAGCCGGTGCACCACGAACCGAAGGGGCTGGCGTGGTTCAACCGCCTGTTCGCGCGCATCAGCGGCGGCTACCTCGACCGCGTCGGCAAGGCGTTGCACCACGCGCCGCGCTGGGTGTTCGGCTATCTGCTGGTCATCGCCGCCGCCGTGCTGCTG
Organism: Mizugakiibacter sp.; assembly: GCF_039680435.1. Lineage (NCBI taxonomy): Bacteria > Pseudomonadati > Pseudomonadota > Gammaproteobacteria > Lysobacterales > Rhodanobacteraceae > Mizugakiibacter > Mizugakiibacter sp. The sequence goes on from NZ_JBDKSX010000060.1 coordinate 96,858, forward strand.
TTCTGGCGGCTGCCCAGCAGCTTCCTGCCCGACGAGGACCAGGGCTACGTGCTCGCGCTGGTGCAGCTCCCGCCCGGCGCCACCATGGACCGCACCGTGGCGGTCGAGGCCGAGATGACGCGCATCCTGAAGCGCAACCCGGCGGTCGACCGCGTGCTGACGGTGGCCGGCTTCAGCTTCATCGGCCAGGGCGACAACGTCGGCCTCGGCTTCATCCGCCTGAAGGACTGGGGCGAGCGCGACGTCAACGCGCTCCAATTCATCGACTGGGCCAACGCCGAGCTGGCGAAGGTGCCGGAAGCGCGCATCTTCTTTTCCAACCTGCCGACGATCCGCGGCCTCGGCCAGTTCGGCGGTTTCGACTTCCGCCTCGAGGACCGCGCCGGCCAGGGCCACGCCAAATTGATCGCGGCGCGCGACCTGCTGCTGGCGAAGGCCGCCAGGGACCCCGACCTGCAGAACGTCCGCCAGAACGGCCTGGAGGACGCGCCGCAGTTGCAGTTGCACCTCGACCGCGTGCAGGCGCAGTCGATGGGGGTGTCGATCGGCGACGTCTACAACGCGCTGCAGTTGATGCTGGCGCCGGTCTACGCCAACGACTTCTTCTACCAGGGCCGTGTGCTGCGCGTGGTGATCCAGGCCGATGCGCCGTTCCGCATGCGCCCGGAGGACCTGCAGCACTACTACACGAAGAACGCGCGCGGCGGGATGGTGCCGCTGTCGTCGGTGATCGACGCCAAGTGGACGGTGGGCTCGCCCAGCCTGGATCGCTACAACGGCTACGGCGCGGTTTCGATCACCGGCAGCCCGCCGCCGGGCAGGAGTTCCGGCGACGCCATGCGGGCGATGGCGCGGATCGTCGCCAACGACCTGCCGCAGGGCTTCGGCTTCGAGTGGTCGGGCCAGTCCTACCAGGAGATCCTGTCCGGCGCGCAGGCGCCGATCGTGTTCTCGCTGTCGCTGATCGTGGTGTTCCTGTGCCTGGCCGCGCTGTACGAGAGCTGGTCGATCCCGTTCGCGGTGATGCTGGTGGTGGCGCTCGGCGTGTTCGGCGCGCTGGTGCTGACCACGCTGCGCGGATTGCCCAACGACATCTACTTCAAGGTCGGCCTGATCGCGATCATCGGCCTGTCGGCGAAGAACGCCATCCTGATCATCGAATTCGCGGTCGCCGCGCAGCGCCGCGGCATGGGCGCGATCGCCGCCACGCTGCAGGCCTGCCGACTGCGCTTCCGCCCGATCCTGATGACCTCGATCGCCTTTATCCTCGGCGTGCTGCCGCTGGCGGTGTCCACCGGCGCCGGCGCCAACAGCCGCCACGCCATCGGCACCGGCGTGATGGGCGGCATGCTCGGCGCGACCCTGCTCGGCGTGCTGCTGGTGCCGGTGTTCTACGTGGTGGTGCGGCGCATGCTCGGCGACCGCTCCGACGGCACCGAGGACACCGGCGAGGACGTGATCCGGCCGTTCGACTGAGCGGCGCGGCGGTTCCGAACGACCGACGCACGGAGGTAGATGCGGTACGTCCCGTGAATCCCCGCGAGGCGAGCCGTGCGTCGCTCGCCTCCCTCTCCCCAGCGGGGAGAGGATCGGGGTGAGGGGGAGCCGTCCGCAGGACGGCCGCCCTTCGTTGCCAGCAAAGCGCGCGCTGCGCGCTTCCCCCTCACCCTGCCCTCTCCCCGCCGAGGAGAGGGGAAAGCCGTCTTCATCGCGCGCGATTCGGCGCAGCCCGTTTTCCGCCCTCGCAAGCGCGACGGGAACTGGTCGACTAGCGCAGCCCCGTCTCGTTGCGCGCAATCACCATGCGCTGGATCTCGCTGGTGCCTTCGTAGATCTCGGTGATCTTGGCGTCGCGGAAGTAGCGTTCCAGCGGCATTTCCTTCGAGTAGCCCATGCCGCCATGGATCTGCAGCGCCTGGTGGGCGACGAACATCGCCGTCTCCGAGGCGAACAGCTTGGCCACCGAAGCCTCGGTGCCGAAGCGGCCGCCGTTCTTCTCGGTTTCGCCCTTGGCGAACGCGGCGCGCAGGGTGAGCAGCGTGGCGGCATCGAGCCGGCACTTCATGTCGGCGATCTTGGCCTGGGTCATCTGGAAGCTGCCGATCGCCTGGCCGAACGCCTTGCGCTCGCGCGACCACGCCAACGCGGCTTCATACGCCGCGCGGGCGATGCCGACCGCCTGCGAGGCGATGCCGATGCGGCCGGCGTCGAGCACGCCCATCGCGATCTTGAAGCCTTCGCCCTCGGCGCCGAGCAGGTTCCCGGCCGGGCACTTGTAGTCGGTGAACTCGATCTCGCAGGTGGCCGAGGCGCGAATGCCGAGCTTGGGCTCGGTCTTGCCGCGGTGGAAGCCTTCCTGCTCGGTGTCGATGATGAAGGCGCTGACGCCCTTGGCGCCGACGCCCGGCTTGGTGATCGCGAACAGCACCGCGTAGCGCGCCACCGGGCCGGAGGTGATCCAGCTCTTCTTGCCGTTGATCACGTAGTGGCTGCCGTCGGCACTCTTGACCGCGCGCGTGTGCATCGAGGAAGCGTCGGAGCCGGACTGCGGCTCGGTCAGCGCGTAGGCGCCGATCGCCTCGCCGGAGGCGATCGCACGCACGTACTTCTGCTTCTGCGCCTCGCTGCCGTGCTTGAGGATGCCGTTGCAGAACAGCGAATTGTTGACCGACATGATGGTCGAATGCGCGGCGTCGGCCGCGGCGATCTCGACCATCGCCAGCACGTAGGCGATCGAGTCCATGCCGGCGCCGCCGTACTCGGTCGGCACCTCGATGCCCATCAGGCCGAGCTGGCCCATCTCGCGGATGTTGTCCAGCGGGAACTCGCCCGACTTGTCGAACTCGGCGGCCACCGGCGCGATGCGCTTCTGCGCGAAATCGCGGGCGACGGACTGGATCGAGAGCTGGTCTTCAGTGAAACGGAAATCCATGCGTGACTCCTGCGCCGCGCTGCATGCGGCGATCGTTGCCTTGGGGTGTCCGCCAACGCGTCGAACGCGCGTTTGAACCGGCTTATTCTAGCGGCTTTCGCCCGGCGCCGCCGCGTCCGCGGGCAGGCGCTGGCGCAGCATCCAGTCGAGCAGACCGGGCGTGGCGTAGGCGCGCGGCCAGATTACGTGGGTGGCCGGCCGCGGACCGTGCGCGTACTCGGTATAGCGCGGGTGGCCGCCGGCCGCGCGCAGCGCGCGCACCACCGCACGCGAGCCGACCATTGCGCCGCCGTAGCCGGTCTCCACGTCGGTGTCGTTGTCGTCGGCGGCGTGGAACACCCATTCGGGCACCCGCACGATCGACGCCAGTCCGGCCCGTTCGGTCATGCCCGACATCGGCACCGCGGCGGCGAAGCGGTCGGGATACGCCTTCAGCAGGTCCCACACGCCGGTGCCGCCGGACGACAGGCCGGTGAGGTAGACGCGGCGGCGATCCACCGGCCAGCGCGCCTCGATGTCGGCGATCACCGCCATCACGTCGGCCGGCTTCCAGTAATCGACGGGATTCTGCGGCGCGGCGAACAGCACCGGGATGCGCCGTCGCACCGCCGCGTCGAGCAGTTGCAGCGCGCCGTTGGCGCCGTGGGCGATCTGCGCATCGTTGTCGTCGCCGTTCTGGCCGGCGCCGTGCAGGAACACGATCAGCGGCAGGCGCGCGCCCGGCCGCGCGAACGGCGGCACGTACAGACGGTACGGCAGGCCATCCGGCCGCTGCACGCGCGCGCGCAGGAAATCGTCGGGGCCGACCGTCGGCGCAGCCGACGCGCGCATCGCGGGCATCAGCAGCAGCAGGATCAGCGCAAGCGTCAGGCCTCGCATCGGGGTCCGCGTCGTCGGCAAAGCCGCCAGCATAGCGCGCACGCCTTGACGCTGTCCGCGCGCGGCCCTAGGCTTATTTATCCCTTTATCGCGATGGAAGGATGGAATAATGGACCTGGCTGCGGTGTCGTCCCTGCTGCGCCTGCTCTCCGATTCCACCCGCGTGCGCCTGCTGGCCCTGCTGCAGCGCGAGGAGCTGACCGTCGCCGAACTGGCCGAGGTGTTGCGCCTCGCCCAGCCGCGCGTGTCCACCCACCTGGCCAAGCTGAAGGAAGCCGGGCTGGTGCGCGACCGCCGCGCCGGCGTGTCCGCCTACTACCGCTTCAACGGCGATCTCGACACGCGCGAGGAGAACCTGCTGCGCGCGCTGGAGGCCAGCGTCGACGACGCCCTGCTGGCCGACGACGCCGCCCGCCTGCCCGGGGTGCTGGCGCGACGCGCCGGCGCGTCGGGCTGGGCGGACACCGTCGCCGGCGACATGGAGCGCCACTATTCGCCCGGCCGCACCTGGGAAACGCTGGCGCGTACGCTGCTGCAACTGCTGGAAACCGGCGACGTGCTCGACGTCGCTTCCGGCGACGGCGTGCTCGCCGAGCTGCTGGCGCCGCACGCGCACGCGATCGTTTGCGTGGACTCCGGCGAGCGCGTGGTCGAGGCCGCGCGCGAACGCCTGAAGGCGCTGCGCAACGTCGAGGTGCGCCAGGGCGACATGCACGCGCTCGACCTCGGCGCGCGCCGCTTCGACCTGGTGCTGATGATGCACGCGCTGACCTACAGCGACCGCCCCGCGCAGGCCCTTGCCGAGGCCGCGCGCGTGCTGAAGCCCGGCGGCCGCCTGCTGGCGGCGACGCTGGCGCGGCACGCGCACAAGGCCGCGGTGGCGCCGTTCGACCATCGCAACCTCGGCTTCCGCCGCGAGGACCTCACCGGCTACGCGCGCCGCGCCGGCCTCGAGGTGCTGAGCTGCGCGCGCGTCTCGCGCGAGCGCCGGCCGCCGCATTTCGAGGTGCTGTCGCTGCTGGCGCGCAAGCCCGGCCAGGCGACCGGCTGACTTCGACAACACCCCGCGACTCCCAGCAACGCATCGACCATGGACCCGGAGAAACACGTGAACGGCCCCGCCCTGCCCTGGCTGCGCCCCGAGCGCAGCGAACGCCTGCTCGACGCCCTCGCCCGCCGCATCCTCGTGCTGGACGGCGCGATGGGCACCATGCTGCAGGCGCACCGGCTGGACGAGGCGGGCTACCGCGGCGAGCGTTTCGCCGAGGGCTGCGACAGCGCCACCGCGCACGCGCACGGTCCCGGCTGCGGCTGCGACCAGAAGGGCAACAACGACCTGCTGACGCTGACCCGGCCCGACATCATCCGCGCCGTGCACGACGCCTATCTCGAGGCCGGCGCCGACCTGGTCGAAACCAACACCTTCAATTCGACGCGCATCAGCCAGTCCGACTACAAGCTGGAGCACCTGGTGCCCGAGCTGAACCGCGAGGGCGCGCGCCTGGCGCGCGAGGCCTGCGACGCGATGAGCGCGCGCACGCCCGGGCGTCCGCGCTTCGTCGTCGGCGTGCTCGGCCCGACCAACCGCACCGCATCGATCAGCCCCGACGTCAACCGTCCGGATTTCCGCAACGTCGGCTTCGACGAGCTGGTCGTCGCCTACGTCGAGGCCGCGCGCGCGCTGGTCGAGGGCGGCGCCGACGCGCTGATGGTCGAGACTATCTTCGACACGCTGAACGCCAAGGCCGCGCTGTTCGCGCTCGACATGCTGTTCGAGGAACTGGGCGGGCGCCTGCCGGTGATGATCTCCGGCACCATCACCGACCGCTCCGGGCGCACGCTGTCCGGACAGACCGCCGAAGCGTTCTGGTATTCGGTGCGTCACGCGCGCCCGCTGTCGGTGGGGCTGAACTGCGCGCTCGGCGCCGCCGAGCTGCGCCAGTACGTCGACGCGCTGGCGCAGGTCGCCGACACGCACGTCAGCACGCATCCGAACGCCGGCCTGCCCAACGCGTTCGGCGAGTACGACGAGACGCCCGCGGCGATGGCGGCGACGCTGGGCGAGTTCGCCGCGTCCGGCCTGGTCAACATCGTCGGCGGCTGCTGCGGCACCACCCCTGCGCACATCGCCGCGATCGCGCAGGCGGTGGCCGCGCTGCCGCCGCGCGCGATCCCCGCCATCGAGCCGTACTGCCGGCTGGCCGGCCTGGAACCGTTCGTGATCACGCCGCAGATCAACTTCGTCAACGTCGGCGAGCGCACCAACGTCACCGGCTCGGCGCAGTTCAAGAAACTGATCAAAGAAGACCGCTACGACGAGGCGCTGGCGGTGGCGCGCCAGCAGGTCGCCAACGGCGCGCAGATCATCGACATCAACATGGACGAGGGCCTGCTCGACGCCGAAAAGGCGATGGTGCGCTTCCTGAACCTGATCGCCGGCGAGCCGGACATCGCGCGCGTGCCGGTGATGATCGACTCCTCGAAATGGAGCGTGATCGAGGCCGGCCTGAAGTGCGTGCAGGGCAAGCCCGTGGTCAATTCGATCTCGCTGAAGGAAGGCGAAGCGCCGTTCCTCGAGCAGGCGCGCCTGCTGCGCCGCTACGGCGCCGCGGTGGTGGTGATGGCCTTCGACGAGCAGGGCCAGGCCGACACGGTCGAGCGCAAGGCGGCGATCTGCCGGCGCTCCTACGAGCTGCTGACCGAAACGGTCGGCCTGGCGCCCGAGGACATCGTCTTCGACCCCAACATCTTCGCCATCGCCACCGGCATCGAGGAGCACAACGGCTACGCGGTGTCGTTCATCGAGGCGGCGCGGCGGATCAGGCGCGAATTCCCGCTGGCGCACGTCTCCGGCGGCGTCTCCAACGTCTCGTTCTCGTTCCGCGGCAACAACACCGTGCGCGAGGCGATCCACTCGGTGTTCCTGTACCACGCGATCCGCGCCGGCATGGACATGGGCATCGTCAACGCCGGCGCGCTGGCGATCTACGACGAGCTGCCCGCGGAACTGCGCGAGGCGGTCGAGGACGTGGTGCTGAACCGCCGCGAAGACGGCACCGAGCGCCTGCTGGAGATCGCCGAGCGCTACAAGGCGAAAAAGGGCGAAGCTGCCGCCGAATCGGCGGCATGGCGCCAGTTGCCGGTGCGCGAACGGCTCAGCCACGCGCTGGTGCACGGCATCGACCAGTACGTGGTCGAGGATACCGAGGAGGCGCGCCTGCAAACCGCCCGCCCGCTCGGCGTGATCGAAGGCCCGCTGATGGACGGCATGAACATCGTCGGCGACCTGTTCGGCGCCGGCAAGATGTTCCTGCCGCAGGTGGTGAAGTCGGCGCGGGTGATGAAGAAGGCGGTAGCGCACCTGATCCCGTTCATCGAGGCCGAGAAGGCGCGCACCGGCGAAGCGATGAAGTCGAACGGCAAGATCGTGGTGGCCACGGTCAAGGGCGACGTGCACGACATCGGCAAGAACATCGTCGGCGTGGTGCTCCGCTGCAACAACTTCGAGGTGATCGACCTCGGCGTGATGGTGCCGGCGCAGAAGATCCTGGATACGGCGAAGGCGGAGAACGCCGACATGATCGGCCTGTCCGGCCTGATCACGCCCTCGCTGGAGGAAATGGGCCACGTCGCCCGCGAGATGCAGCGTCAGGGCTTCCAGGTGCCGCTGCTGATCGGCGGCGCCACTACCTCGCGCGCGCACACCGCGCTGAAGATCGAGCCGCACTACAAGGCGCCGACGGTGTGGGTGAAGGACGCCTCGCGCGCGGTCGGCGTGGCGCAGACGCTGGTCAGCAAGGAGCAGATCGACGCGTTCGTCGCCGGCATCCGCGCCGACTACGCCGAAGTGCGCGAGCGCCACCGCAACCGCGGCTCCGGCAAGCGGCTGGTCTCGCTGGAGCGGGCACGCGCACAGCGCTACGCCTGCGACTGGCGCGCCTACGCGCCGCCGGCGCCGCGCAAGCCGGGCATCACCACGTTCGACGACTACGGCCTCGCCGAACTCGCCGCGTGCATCGACTGGACGCCGTTCTTCCACGCCTGGGAGCTGGCCGGCCATTTCCCGGCGATCCTCGACGACGCCGTGGTCGGCGCGCAGGCGCGCGAGCTGTACAGCGACGCGCAGGCGCTGCTCGCGCGCATCGTCGGCGAGAAGTGGCTGACCGCGCGCGCGGTGATCGGCCTGTGGCCCGCCAACAGCGTGGGCGACGACGTCGAGGTCTACGCCGACGCGGCGCGCGGCGAGCGGCTCGCCACCGTGCACTTCCTGCGCCAGCAGGTGGAGAAGCCGGTCGAGCGCCCGGACTTCTGCCTGGCCGACTTCGTCGCGCCGAGGGACAGCGGCGTCGCGGACTGGTTCGGCGGCTTCGCCGTCACCGCCGGCATCGGCATCGAGCCGCACCTGGAACGCTTCCAGCGCGAGCACGACGACTATTCGGCGATCCTGCTCAAGGCGCTGGCCGACCGCCTCGCCGAAGCCTTCGCCGAACGCATACACCAGCGCGTGCGCAAGGAATTCTGGGGCTACGCGCCCGACGAAGCACTCGGCAACGACGAGCTGATCGCGGAAAAATATCGTGGTATCCGCCCCGCGCCCGGCTACCCGGCCTGCCCCGAGCACACCGAGAAGCGCACCCTGTTCCGCCTGCTCGACGCCACCCGCAACGCCGGCATCGAGCTGACCGAAGGTTGTGCGATGTATCCGGCGGCGGCCGTGTCGGGCTGGTACATCTCCCATCCGAACAGCCAGTATTTCGTGGTCGGCCGCCTCGGCAAGGAGCAGATCGAGGACTACGCGCGGCGCAAGGGCTGGAAGCTCGCCGAGGCCGAGCACTGGCTGGCCTCGTGGCTGGACTACGATCCGGAATGAACGCGGCGCGGCCTCAGCTTTCCTCGGAACCGCCCGGGCGGACCACCATCGGGCGGTGGTGGCGAAGGTGCACGGCGAGGTTGTAGACCGACACGAACGCCGGGAAGAAATTCGACAGGATGCCGACCGAGTCGTTCTTGCCGAACACGAAGTAGGCGAGCAGCAGCGCGCTGCCGGACACCGAAAGCCACCAGAACGCCAGCGGCATCACCACGCGCTTGTGCTTGCGCGTGTAGTACAGCTGGACGAACCAGCGGCTGGTGAACATCAGCGAACCCAGGAAGCCGATCGCCTTCCAGGGCGTGAGTTCGAAAGCGCGCAAGGCGGCGAGCAACTGCGCAAGCTCGTGCTGGATCAGGTCCATCGGGCGGGTCCGCATGCATGGAATCGGGGCGCGGATTCTAGCAACCCGCCGCTGAACTCCCGCGCCGCACCCGCGCGCGGCATCGAACGCCGGCCCTCGCGCGGGGCTTGACCGTGCCGGCCCGCAGCCCCTAGAATTTCGCGCTCTTTCGGGCGGTTAGCTCAGCGGTAGAGCACTGCTTTCACACGGCAGGGGTCACAGGTTCGAACCCTGTACCGCCCACCAGTTCGTCAACTAAAAAGGCCGGGATGTCGCATCCCGGCCTTTTTCGTGCGCGCAGCGCCAGCCGGTCAGTTGCAGGTGTCGGTCGCGGTCATCGCCGATGCATAGGGCCGTCCCGAGGGGTCGACCCTGAGCAGGCTGCCCGGCACCTTGGTCGTGTTGGTGCCGAGGCTGTCGGAATCGCTGCTCTTCGCGCACACGCGCACGGTGGCGACGGCGCTGCCGTCCGGGAGGCTGCCGGTCGACTGGAACGTCAGCGCGCTCGATCCGCGCATCGTCATCCCGGCAGTGGGCTGGCCCACGCGCATCAGGGTGTTCGCGGCCGGGCAGGTCGGGCCCAGCGAGAGCGCCGTGCCGGCGGTGGTCGCCGCGGCGGCCGGCGCGTTGCACACGACCACCCAGCCCCCCTCGAACGGCGCCGAGCTGGCGCAGGCGATGCCGTTGGTGCTGGCGCAGACGGTCACCTGCATATGCTGCGCGACGGCCTCGCCGCGCGCGTACTGGATGTCGGCGAGCAGATGGTTGGTCGCCGTGGTCACCGCGTTGCGGTGCATGAAGTCGCGGAAATTCGGCAGGGCGATGCCGGCCAGGATCGCCATCACGACGACCGTCACCATCAGTTCGATCACGCTGAAACCGGAGTGTCGCGTCGTCCGCATTTCGCTCGTCCTCATGGCTTGCCGCAGGTCGCGGCGGCCTGGGCGCGCGCGTCGGTGATCGCCTTGGCGCGCTGCTCGGCGCCGAGCTTGGTGCCGCTGTCGACGTCGCCGCTGATCACCATGCCCTTGCCGCTTTCCAGCAGTCGCAGGTTCGCGCGGGCGGCCGCGCAGGCGCGCTCGGTGTACTGCGCATCGGCCTTGTCCAGCGCGCTGCCGCCGCCCGGCGCGGCGTCGGCGGCCGGCTGCGCCGCCTCCGGAGGCGGCGTGATGCCGCTGCCGGCATCGACGCTGACGCGCTGGCTGCGCTGCCCGGGCGGAGGCTGCTGCGCGTAGTGCACCGTGCCGTTGGCGTCGGTCCACTTGTAATAGTCGCCGCCCGCGGTGACGGCGGCGAAGGCCAGCAGCGCAAGCGGAAGCAGCCGGCGGGCGCGCACGTCACTTGCCCCAGCAGTCGTCCGGCGTGGCCGCCGCGGTCCCGCTGGCGGTGCGCTTGCCGGTGTTGTCGATGCCCAGCGTGGCGCACTGCGTGTCCTGCGCCTGGCTGCCGACCGGTACGGCGCGCAGCGAATAGGCGGTGGTGCTGGCGCTGACGATGCCGAACGTGTAGTAGCTGCCGGCCGAGCTGGCGGACAGGCCGATCGACGCCGCATTGGCCGTGTAACGATTGCTCGAATAGAAGAACCGCTCCTGGCGCTGCGCGGCGTCCATCAGCACGCGCTTGGCGTCGGCACGGTGCGCACGCAGCGCGTACTGCCGGTACGACGGGATCGCGATCGCGCCGAGGATGGCGATGATCGCCACCACCACCATCAGCTCGATCAGCGAGAAACCTCGTGTGGCTCGCATGCTTCCCCCTTATTTGCCCGTCGGCTCGCGCCAGGACACCTCGCCCGGGTGCACCGACAGCAGCGTCAGGATCTTCTTGCAGATGATCGCACCGGTCGAGGTCTGCACGCAGGCAGTCACCTCGCGCGCGCCGGTGCCCTCGCCGATATGCAGGCTGGGCGCCGCCGGCAGGCCGGAGCCGAGGCTGATCGCGCGCTTGACCGTGCCGTCCGCGTTGGTGCCGAAGAACTGCAGCGACGGGTCGGCGGTGCCGGTCTTGTAGTTTTGACCATACAGGAAACCGGTGCCCACGTCCGTGCAGGTGTCCGTGCCCGGCACGTAGCTGGTGGTCAGCAGCACGCCGCCGATCAGCGCCTGGTTGGCGATGACGCGCTCGGCCGCGCCGACGGGGGTGCCGTCCGGATCCGTTGACGGCGTCGCGGAAGGCGCGGCGAGGTTCATGTACCAGCCGAGCTGTCCGGCAGTGTCGAAGCTGTTCAGCAGTTGGCTGAAGGTGGTCACGCCGCTGGGCGCGCCGCTGCCGCTGAGCGTGCCGCTCGTGTTGACGTTGAGGCCGGTGACGTCGACCAGATCGCTGGTGGCGAGCGGCAGCGCCTTGTATTGCTGGTCGGTGGTCGGCAGCAGCGAGGTGTCGATCAGGCCGACGATCTTCTGCTGGCCCTTGGTCGCCATGTCGTACTTGGTGAAGATGCGGCCACTGCCGAAGAACACCATCGGCGCGCCGCGGTCGTTGCGGCCGATGGTCGGATGCGCCGTAATCGGGCGATCGGCGTTGTAGACCAGGTCCGCGGTCCAGTTGGCCGGGTCGGTGTCCTCGTTGATGCCGATCTTGTACAGCGAGCCGGAGAACTCGTTGCTGTCGGTGCTGCCCGCCGGACGCACGTCGCGCACGCTGCCGAAGTACATCGACTCGGCCGCATAGTTGAGGTCGTAGTCGGAAGCCAACAGGTCGCCGGCGAAGCTGTTGGCGCCGAGGCTGCTGCCGCCGACGTTGGTGAAGTCGAAGGTGCGCAGCGGCGTGACCGAATGGGTCGAGCCGACCATCGTGGCGAGGTCGTATACCGACACCTTCATCGCCTGGTTCGACGCCGCACGCCCGCCCTGGCTGCCGAGGCCGCCGTTGTCGGTGGCGCCACTGCCGATGAACAGGAAGAACTTGCCGGTGCTGGTGCCGGAGGTGCCGCCGGTGATGATGCTGCCCTGGTTGATCTTGTCGTGCACCACGGCGATCGCCGGCACCGACGAGGCGTAGGTCTGGGTCACGATCTCGGCCAGCACGGTAGGCACCGCTTCGGGATTGGTGATGTCGAGCACCGCGAACGCCGAGTACGACTGCTGGCTGGTGCAGTGCGTCGAGTCGTATACCGGCGCGGTCGGGTCGCAATTGCTGTTGCCGTCGGCGGCGCTCGAGGTCGGCAGCTTGATCGGGCCGCCGCCCAGCCGGAACGGCACGATCATCAACGTGCCCCAGCCGTCGACGTGGCCGGCGCTGTCGATGCAGGGATCCTGCGCGGGCGTGCACGAGCCGGTGTCGAACACGCGCGCGTCGGTCACCACGGGATTGCCGTCGACGTAGAACACGTGGGTGTAGTCGCTGCGGGTCAGCCAGCGCAGGTGCGGCAGCAGGTTGCCCGGCACGTAGGCCCACAGCTCGCTGCCGAGCGGCTGCGCGGTCGGGGTGGCCTTGGACGGCTGCACCGGCACGTAGTTGCCCGAAGCGTCCGTCGGCGGCAGGGTGCCGATTGCCTGCTGTTTGGAGTTGAAGAAGCCGCCGTTGAAGGCATGCAGCATGCCGTCGTTGGCGCCGACGTACACCACCTGGCGACGGTTGCGGTACACGTTGCGGAACGCGCCGTAAGTGTCGTCGCCGTACAGCAGGTCGTAGGCCTCGGACGGCGCGCTCACCACCACCGGGGTGGAGTCCACGATGTCGCCGAGGCGCATCGTGCGCAGCGTGCCGTTGTTGTCATAGTCGATGGTGCGCGGACGCATGCCGGTCACTTCGAAGCCGCGGATCCACTTGAGGATGTTCTGCGCCTCGCCGGGATTGGTCGAAGTGCCGTCGCCGGGGTCGTCCGAGTTCAGGAACTCGAAGTTACCGACGTAGGCCGTCGTCGTCACGCCCTTGACCTTCGAGGTCGTCACGCCGCCCCAGAAACCGTCGCTGCTGGAGCTGCTGCCGCTCCAGATGAACTGGCGCTGCTCGCCGCTGTCGACCACGCCGTTATGGTTGGCGTCGACCCAGGTGAAGACGTAGCGGCTGGGCCCGGCATCGGTGATCTGTCCCGCGTAGGCGCGCTGGCCGGCGAACGTGCTGCTGTTGCTCCATAGCTGCTTCTGCGCGCTCCAGACCGTGCGGAGTGGCCCACCAGAACAATTCGGCTGTGCGTCATCAAGGTCGCACACTTCATAGCTGGTCGAGGTTTCCGGATCGAACTTGGTCGGGTCCTGCTTTTCGGCGGTGCTCAGCGTGAAGCGCTTGAACTTGGTGCGCCGGTCGTTGATGTCGTAGAAGAACGCGATCACCGGGTCGGTATCGTAGTCGTCGAGTATCGCGTTGGCGTTGCCGTCCTCGCGCAGGTAACCGTAGGTGTCCGTCCACAGGCCGTTCAGCGAGCCGATCCAACTGGCGACTCCGCCCGCCGAGTCCTTGCGCTCGGGCAGGTACAGCGCCTGGTAGGTCAGGCCGATGCCGCGCGCGCTGTTCGACACCACCGCTGCCGCCGTACCGGAGCCGGCGCGCTTGAGGATCGAATCGAACACCTGCGACAGGCGCGAATACAACTGCGCCGGGTTGCGCACCAGGAAGTAGTTGTCCGGGATGCCGTCGGCACCCTTCTGCCCGGTGAAGTTGTTGGTCACGTCCCACTCGGCGGGATTGCCGTAGGTCGGCAGGTTGTTGCCGTCCTGGTCGTTGAAGCCGCCGTACTTGGCCGCGAAGAACAGCGGGTTGTCCAGCGGACGCTGCTCGGCCGGGCCGGTGGTGTACTTCTCCACCGACGGCGGCGACCAACTGCGCGCGCCGCCGTAGCTGCCGAACAGCAGGCTGCCGTTGGTGTTGCCCGGGCGCAGCACGGTGAACTTGGCGCCGCTGGCGGCCTGGCCGTTGCCGGCATTGAACGCGCCCGCCGCGGTATAGCCGATCTGCAGCGCATTGCCTGCGTACGCGACCAGCGATTCCGTGCGCACCAGGATCTGGCTGTCCTGGATGTTGCTGGCATTGCAGGCGTTGGACGGCGTGCCCTCGCAGATGTCGGGCACCTTGTCGTTGTTGCCGTCATAGCTGCAGGCGGCGCCGCGACAGAAGCTGAGCAACTCGGTCACGTCCTGGTCGTGGTCGTTGCCCCACTGCGAGTCTTCCCAGACGATCTCGAAGCTGCCCGAGGTCGGGCCGTGTGCGTCGGACGTGGTCGGCAGGCCGAACACCCGGCAGTTGCTGGTGCAAGTGGTGACCGTGCCGGGATTCTGGTTGGCGGCGATCTTCAGCCACTGGGCCTGCGTGAGCGTGGTGGACGTCTTCTGGCCGATCACCAGGTTGCCGAGGTAGCAACTGCGCCAGCCGGTGGCGCTGTTCAGCAAGGCGCTGCCGTTGTTGTTGGCCTGGCAGGCCGGGGTGATCGTGATCAGGTCGTAGTTGCCGCCGCCGGTGGACACCGGGATCTGGAACGTCGGCAGCGTCTCCGCCAGCGCGATGGCGTAGGTCTGCACCTTCTGCGTGCCGGTGAGGTCGGAACGGATGTCGTTGGTCCAGGCCTCGTAAGCGAGGCCGGCCAACTGGTAGCCGCCTTCCAGCGAAGGGATGTCCGGGCAGATGCCGTGCGCCAGCGCCAGGTCGGTGACGGTCTGCGGCAGGCAGGTGTCCTGGTAGGTGGTGCTGTCCAGCGCAGCGACGCGGCCCAGCAGCCACTGTTGCGGCGCGCCGGTGCTGGTCTTGGTGTTGAGGTTTTCGTTGTTGCCGACCAGCGTGGTCGCCGCGTCGGCCTGCAGCTTGAGGTTGGGCACCGAGCCGATGCCGTCGGAGTCGAACGAGTTCAGGCCCGTGCTGAGCACGATGATGTTGCAATTGGCGCAGTACGGCGCGCCTTCGGGGCTGGTGGCGGTCTTGTAAGGGTCGGCCCAGGTCGCGTTGGGCAGGCCGGTCATCGAGGGCACGGTCGCCGGCCGGTTGGAAAGGTCGCTGAGCGTCGATTCGCTGGGGTTGTAGCTGCTGGTCGGCGTGGCGCCGTTGCCGATGATGTAGCGCAGCGCTTCGGCGTACATCTCCGCCAGCGGATTGCCGGAGTCCTTGCAGCGATAGGCCGTGGTGCCGCCCGATCCGTCGGGGTCGAGCAGGTGGCCGTTGGCGCCCGAGACGTTGCGCTGCAGGATGCCGTAGGTGCCGCAGTCGCCGTAGTTATCGCTGTTGGCGTCCCAACCGACGATGTGGAAGCGGTTCAGCGTATTGACGATGCCTTCGTTGCCGGAACTCTGGTTGCAGAACTGGCCGGTCTGCAGGTTGATCTCGTTCTTGCTGTTGCTGCAACTGGTATCGCCGCCGTTGTCGGCGATGAAGTTGATGTTGCGACGCAGGATGCCGCCGGTGCGCGGCGCCGAGTAGCTGCCGGTGATCAGGCCGAAGCGCATCTGCTGCTTCTCGCCGTACTTCTGCAGCAGGCCGATCGGCTTGTAGTGCGTGACGCTCGAGCTGTCGGTGTAGGCCTGGCAGAACGATTCCTGCGTGCCGCTGGCGTTGCAGACCTGCACGCGCACGTTCAGCTCGTCGAGCTTGTCGTTGCTGCTGGAGGCGTAGTCGCCCGGATTGATATCGCCCTGCGTACCGAATTTCGCCTGGATCGCCTCCCGCCACAGGCACTGCTCGCGCGCGGTCGAGCCCCATTCGCTGAACGCCCCCTTGGCGACGCGCAGCAGCGGAGGACTGTTGTTGGAGAGCGTCGTCGTGCCGTCGGCGATGGAGACGTTGCACATCGAGATCGGATAGGTGCTGTACGGCGTGTACTTGTTGACGTCCGACGCGTTGTACACCTTGACCCAGGCGTGCAGGTCGCTGGGGATGAACGAGCGTTCCAGCACCGTCTGGCTGGTGGTGTCGACGACGCGATAGCCGCCGTACAGCACGTAGCGCAGCACGTCGACGCGGCTCATCGCCACCCAGTTCAGGAAGTTGCCGCTCCACTGGCCGCTGCACTGGTGGCTGGTCGCGGCGCCCGATGCGGTGAACACGCCGCCATGGCTGTTGACGCTGATCGTCGTGTCGTAGGTGTAGCAAAGGTCGGGATCGAAATAGCCCGAATAGCTGAAGTTGTTGTTGTAGGTGGTATCGACGATGCCGTCGCCGTCGAGGTCGGTGTAGTCGGTGTAGGCCTTGATGTAGAGCTGCTCGTCGCGCGACATCACGAACATCGTCAGCGGCGGCACGGCGCTGGTGTTGATCACCGGATAGGCGGTGAAGTCGCCCATGGTCTTGTCGGAGATCTGCGCGGCGGACGCCGGCATCGCCGCCAGCATCGGCAGCGCGACCAGCGCGGCCGCCAGGCCGGCGACGAAGCCCTTGAGGGTAATGGTCCGGATCAACATGGCGAAGCTCCTGCCGGGGTCAGTTGCGCACCGCGATGCGGTACTGGCTGATGGTGACCGCGCGGCCGTTGCCGGGCGCGGTGGCGACGCTCATCACTTCGAAATACTTCGACGCGCCACCGCCGGCCGCGCCGCTGCCGATGCCGCGATAGCCGGCCGCCTGCGCGCCGCCGCTGCCCTCGCCCAGCACCGTGCCGTCGGGCACCACGGCCAGCGCGGCGGTCGGTATGCCGGTGCAACTGGTGCCGCTGACGGGCAGGCACAGCAGCACGTCGGTCTTCCAGGTATTCGGGGCGTACAGGCTCTCGCCGGATTGCAGGCTGGAGTAGAGCAGCTCCGGATGGCCGTTGGTGTCCTTGGTCAGGCCACGCTGGAACGCGTTCCAGGGCGCCTTGGACGGGTCGAAATCGAAGTTGTCGTCCGGAATCTCGCCGCTCCACGACGCCGGCCAGCCGCGGTTGAAGATGTGCTCCTCGAACAGCGAGGTCGAGCCGGAGGTGGTCAGCGCGGTGCGCATGGACTCGGACGTCTCGAACGCGCGCTCGCGGCTGGCCACGTTGTTGACCATGCGCATTTCCAGCAGCGTGCCCTGCATCGCGATCACCGCGACCACGGACAGCACGACCAGGAACACCAGTCCGACGAACAGGGCGACGCCGCGCTGGCGGCGCGCAGTGCTCAGGTTGCGGCTCATGACTTGTTCCTGATGCGGTTGCGGATCTGCACGGTCTGCACGATGGCGTTGCGCACGAACTTGCCGGCGGTGAAGCTGCCGCGGCTGTACGGGGTGAAGCCCGGGCACTTGCTGGCGTCGACCGAGGTCGGCGTGACCACGTAGGTGCAGGCGTTCGCGTCGGTGGCGGCAAGATCCGGGGTCAGCGAGAACGTGCCCGAATAGCCGACGCCCTGGTCCGGCGTCTGTCCCACCGCGACCAGGCCCAGCTTGACCGCGATCACCTGCGGCCACAGGTTGCCGGCGGTCACCGCCGCCGCGGAGAGATAGCGCACCGGCACGATCTGGTTGGGGTTCGCCGCGTCGATCACGCCGTACTCGGCCTTCATCTGCTCGACGCCCTCGACCACCGGTTCAGCGATCAGGCCGGTGCTGTCCAGGCGCAGTCGCATCAGCGTCGGCACCCGCTCGGCCGCATCGCCGTCGTCGCTGGTGCCGCAGATGCCGTCGGCGCCCGCGTCGCTGCATGGCTGCAGGTAGTACAGCTCGACGTGATAGGGATAGACGTAGCGGCCGATGGCGGCGGCCGGCGGCGTCGTCGGCACGGTTTCGCCGCGCTTGAACAGGGCTGCCTGCTGGCCGATGGCGGACACCAGCAGCACCGGGCTGGGCAGGGCCGCGACCGTCGAGGCCGCAGCGGGGTCGATGCCGTCGGGGCCGACGTAGCGCACCACCAGCACGTCGGAACCTTTGACGTAGTTGCCGGCGGCGACGCAGCCGGACAACGGGAACGCGCTGCCGCCGGCGTAACCGTAGATCTCGTTGGTCAGGTCGCGTACCCAGCCCGAATCGCAGCCGCTGCGGCTGCTCAGGGTGGCGTTGTTCGCCTGGCTGGTGAACGTCACGATGCCGACCCGGTTGCCGCCCCAGAAGCCGGCCTCGCGCAGCGACCAGCCGATGCGGTCGCTGGCGAAGCGCAGATTCTGCTGCGTGTAGTTGCCGCTTTCCTGCAGGTGGAAGGCCTTGCGGTTGGCCAGCAGCACGTTGATCAGGCCGGCCACCACGATCAGGCCGAGCACCATCGCGACCATCAGCTCGATCAGCGAGAAGCCGGTCTGGCGCGGGGCGCACGCGGCACGGCCGGGGCGGGAGTGACGGATCACGGCGGCGCACCTCACGGCAGGTAGTCGAAGCTGTAGCTATCGCTGGTGCTGGTGCCGGCCGCGCCCTGCCCGGACCACGTCACCGTAACCGTGTAGGCGCCGGTGACGCTGGAAGGCCCCGCGATCGTGCCGGACGATCCGGCCGCCTCGGCCTTGAGCCGTTGCAGCCACACGTATACGTCGTTGCTCGCCACCTGATCCGACGTGCAGTTGCTGGCGCAACTGACCAGCGCGGTCGGCGGCGCCGCGGCGTAGGTGGTGTAGGAGCCGAGGCTGACCGCGGACGGATTGGCGCGCATCGCGTCGGCGATGCTGCGCGCCTGCAGGATCGCGTGGGTGCGCGAGCCCGCTTCCTTGCCGAACTGCGCGCCCTTGATCTGCATCAGCGCCAGCCCGAGCAGGCCGAGGCTGAACACGACGATCGCGACCATGACCTCGAGCAGGGACACGCCCCGCGCGGCACGCGCTGAACCGTGGTGCGTCATCGACGGGTTCCCCAGATGGCTTTCCCCGCAGGCAGGATAGCCAAGGCCGCGTCCATGACCACCGGCGGGCGGACCACCGGCGCGATTTGCCCGACGAGCGGCATGCGCCCCGCCGCGCCATGTGACGCGGTTCACGCGGCCCGGAAACGCGCGAGGCCCGGCAGGGCCGGGCCTCGCGGAGCGCCTCGCCCGTGGCGGGAGATGAGGCGCGAAGACTGGTGCCGGAAATAGGATTCGAACCTACGACCTACGCATTACGAATGCGCCGCTCTACCAACTGAGCTATTCCGGCGGTGAACCCGAAATTCTAGAGGTCGGCCCAACGCCGCGCAAGCCGTTCAGCCGACCAGACGCAGTTCCTTCGGCAGCGCGAAGGTGACGTCCTCCAGCTCGCCGTACAGCTCGCGCACGCTGGTGGCGCCCCACTCGCGCAGCCGCGCCAGCACGTCCTTGACCAACTGCTCGGGCGCCGACGCGCCGGCGGTCAGGCCGACGCTGGTCACTCCCTCCAGCCATTCGCGGCGGATGCAGTCGGGGCCGTCGATCAGTTGGGCCGGCACGCCCTGCTTCTCGGCCAGCTCGCGCAGGCGGTTGGAGTTGGAGCTGTTGCGCGAGCCGACCACCAGCACCAGGCCGACCTGGCTGGCGAGCTGGCGCACGGCGTTCTGGCGGTTCTGCGTGGCGTAGCAGATGTCGTCCTTGCGCGGCCCCTCGATGCCGGGAAAGCGCGCGCGCAGCGCGGCGATGATCGCCTTGGTGTCGTCCACCGACAGCGTGGTCTGGGTGACGTAGGCGAGCGTGTCCGCGCGCTTCGGCGCGAGCCGGGCGACATCGGCCAGGTTCTCGATCAGGTGGATCGCGCCGGGATAGGCGGGATCCCACTGCCCCATCGTGCCCTCGACTTCCGGATGGCGGGCGTGGCCGATCAGCACCACGTCGCGGCCGGCTCGGCCGAGGCGCGCCACTTCCATGTGTACCTTGGTGACCAGCGGACAGGTCGCGTCGAACACCTTGAGGCCGCGCTGCGACGCTTCCTCGCGCACGGCCTGCGAGACGCCGTGGGCGCTGAAGATCACAGTGGCGCCGTCCGGCACCTCGCGCAGCTCGTCGACGAACACCGCGCCGCGCGCGCGCAGGCCGTCGACCACGTAGCGGTTGTGCACCACCTCGTGGCGCACGTAGATCGGCGCGCCGTAGGACTCGAGCGCGCGCTCGACGATGGCGATGGCGCGGTCGACGCCGGCGCAGAAACCGCGGGGATTGGCGAGCAGGACTTCCATCGGCGCCTCAAGGAACGCGAGCGACCGGATCATGCACGTGCAGGAGCGGCCGTGGTCGCGAGCCAGGGCGCAGACCTGCAAGAGCGGTCGCGACCACGGTCGCTCCTACAGGGGCGCCATGCCCCGGATCCGGCGACGGGGCATTATCGCCCAGCCGGCGCCGCTTTCCCACCGAACAGCCCGAACGCGATCAGCAGCACCGCGCCGACGCTGATCGCCGAATCGGCCAGGTTGAACGCCGGCCACGCCCACTGCTGCCAGTAGACCTGGATGAAATCGACCACGTGGCCGAGCCGCAGACGGTCGATCAGGTTGCCCAGCGCGCCGCCGACGACCAGCGCCAGCGGCAGCGCGCTGCGCCAGTCGCGCCGCGCGGTGCGCGCGAGCCACGCCGCCAGCACCGCGCTGACGATCACCGCCAGCGCCGCGAAGAACCAGCGCTGCCAGCCGTCGGCCTCGGCGAGGAAGCTGAATGCGGCGCCGGTATTGAACGCCAGCGTCCAGTTCAGCAGGCCCGGGATCACCGCGTGCGGCATGTACGGCTGCAGCGCGGCCAGCGCCAGCCACTTGGTCAACTGGTCGAGCGCGATCACCGCGGCGGACAGCCACAGCCAGGGCAGCGCGTTGGGTCTGACGGCCATCATCCACTCCATCTCATGCATCGCTCCCCTCTCCCACCGGGAGCGGAGATTCAAGGCTCGGGCCGCGGGGCGGATCAAGCCGCGCCAGCAGCAGATCCGCCTTGCGCGCGCGGCCGGCTGCTTGCGGCGGCTCCGCGCTTACTCCCTCCCGAACCCTCCCTGCAAGCGGGGGGAGGAGTCCGGGGTTCAGAACCAGCACCGCGCTTCGCCGCTGCCGGCGACGTTCTCGACGCAGCGGCCGCACAGCTCGGGATGGTCCGCGTGCGTGCCCACGTCGGCGCGATGGTGCCAGCAGCGCACGCACTTCGGCGCGGCGCTCGTCGACGCCGCGATCCACGCCTCGCCGTCCTGCAGCGCCACGCGCGCGGCGTCGGCGGGTTTCGCCGCCGCGTCGGCCAGGCTCAGCGCCGAGGTGATGAAGAAGAAACGCAGCTCGTCGCCGACTTCCGCATAGCGCGCGCGCAGCGCGGCGTCGGCGTACACCGTCACTTCCGCCTCCAGCGAGGCGCCCAAGGCACCCGCTTTGCGCATGTCCTCCAGCGCCTTCGACGCGCCTTCGCGCAGCGCCAGCAGGTCGGCCCAGTAGCGGCGGCGCTCCGGCGTCGCCTGCGTCGCGGCGAGGCCGTCGTACCAGGTCTCGAACAGCACCGATTCGCCGCGCGTGCCCGGCATGTGCCGCCAGATTTCCTCGCTGGTGAAGGCGAGGATCGGCGCCAGCCAGCGCACCATCGCCTCGAGGATGCGGTACATCGCGCTCTGCGCGCTGCGCCGGCCGCGGCTGTCGGTCGGCATGGTGTAGAGGCGATCCTTGGTGATGTCGAGGTAGAGCGCGCCCAGCTCGTTGGTGCAGAAGTTCTGCACGCGCTGCACGATCTCGGGGAAGTCGTAGCGCTCGTAGGCGGCCAGCACGGCCTGCTGCACGTCGTGCGCCTGCTGCACCGCCCATTGGTCCAGCAGCAGGCACTGCTCCACCGGCAGCAGGTGGCGCGCCGGATCGAAGCCATCGAGGTTGCCGAGCAGGAAGCGCGCGGTGTTGCGGATGCGCCGGTAGCCGTCGGCGACGCGCTTGAGGATCTCGTCGGACACCGACATCTCGTTGCGATAGTCGGTGGACGCCACCCACAGGCGCAGGATGTCGGCGCCGAGCGTATCCATCACCTTCTGCGGGGCGACCACGTTGCCGACCGACTTTGACATCTTGCGGCCCTGCGCATCCACGGTGAAGCCGTGGGTCAGCACGTGGTCGTACGGCGCGCGGCCGAACATCGCCGCCGACGTCAGCAGCGAGGATTGGAACCAGCCGCGATGCTGGTCGGAGCCTTCCAGGTACATCACCTTGTATTCGGCGGCGCCGCCGGCCTGCAGCTCCGGGCGCGCGCCGATCACGCAGGCGTGGGTGACGCCGGAATCGAACCAGACGTCGAGCACGTCGCCGACCTTCTCGTAGCACTCGGCCTCGTCGCCCAGCAGCTCGCGCGCGTCGAGCGCGTACCAGGCGTCGATGCCGCCCTGCTCGACGCGCTGCGCCACCTGCTCCATCAGCTCGACGGTGCGCGGATGCGGCTCGCCGCTGGCGCGGTCGACGAACAGCGCGATCGGCACGCCCCAGGTGCGCTGGCGCGAGATGCACCAGTCCGGGCGGCCCTCGACCATGCCGGCAATGCGCTCCTCGCCCCACGCCGGCACCCAGTGCACGTGCTTGATCGCCTCCAGCGCGGTCGCGCGCAAGCCCGCCTGCTCCATGCCGATGAACCACTGCGCGGTGGCGCGGAAGACGACCGGCGTCTTGTGCCGCCAGCAGTGCGGATAGCTGTGCGTGATCTTCTCGACCGCGAGCAGCACGCCGCGCTCGCGCAGCAGCTCGACGATGGCGTCGTTGGCCTTCCACACGTGCTGGCCGGCGAACAGCTCGGTACCCGGCACGTAGGTGCCGTTGCCGCCGACCGGGTTGATCACCTCGAGGCCGTACTTGCGCACGACCGCGAAGTCCTCCTGGCCGTGGCTGGGCGCGGTGTGCACGGCGCCGGTGCCGTCCTCGGCGGAGACGTGCTCGCCCAGCAGCAGCGGGATCTCGCGCGCATAGAACGGATGGCGCAGGCGCAGGCCTTCCAGCACGGCGCCGCGCACGGCGTGGTGGCCGGTGACGAACGGCGTCGACTCGGCGCCCTGCGCGAAGCCGCGGTAGCGCTCGACCGCCGCCTCGACCAGCGGCGCGGCGATCACCAGGAACACGCGCCGGCCGGCGCGCGCCGGTCCCTCGACGAGCTGGTACTCCAGCTCGGCGCCGATGGCGACGGCGACGCTGCCCGGCAGCGACCACGGCGTGGTCGTCCAGATCGGCACGGCGACGATGTCGTCGTCGCCGATCGTCACGCCGAACTCGGCCGCCAGCGCGCGCGGGTCGATCGCATCGTAGGCGACGTCGATCGCGGTCGAGCCCTTGTCCTGGTATTCGATCTCGGCCTCGGCCAGCGCCGAGCCGCAGTCGAAGCACCAGTACACCGGCTTGAAGCCGCGCGTGACGTGGCCGTTGGCGACGATCTTCGCCAGCGCGCGCAGCATGTTCGCCTCGTAGGCGAAGTCCATGGTGCGGTACGGGTGCTCCCAGTCGCCGAGCACGCCGAGGCGCTTGAAATCGGCGCGCTGCAGGTCGATCTGCTGCGCGGCGTATTCGCGGCACTTCTGCCGGAACGCGGCGGCGTCCAGCTTCTGGCCGACCTTGCCGACCTGCTTCTCGACGGCGATCTCGATCGGCAGGCCGTGGCAGTCCCAGCCGGGCACGTACGGCGCGCGGCAGCCGGACAGCAGCTTGGAGCGCACCACCGTGTCCTTGAGGATCTTGTTGACCGCGTGGCCGATGTGGATCGCGCCGTTGGCGTAGGGCGGGCCGTCGTGCAGCACGAACGCCTTGTCGCGGCCCGCGCTGCGCTGCTGGATCTGCGCATAGCGCCCGATCTTTTCCCATTCGGCCAGCCAGCCCGGCTCGCGCTTGGGCAGGTCGCCGCGCATCGGGAAGTCGGTGGCGGGCAGGTTGATGGTGTTCTTGTAGTCGTGACTCACGTTCGGGCTCCGGCGGCCGCGTGCGCGACGCCCAGCAGGCGGCGCGCCTCGGCGGCGTCGCGATCCATCTGGCGCTTGAGCGCGTCCAGGTCGGGGAACTTTTCCTCGTCGCGCAGCTTGGCGACGAACTCCACCTCGATGCGGCGACCGTACAGGTCGTCGTCGAAATCGAACAGGTGTGCTTCCAGCAGCGGTTCGCGGCCGTCGACGGTCGGCCGCACGCCGAGGCTGGCGACGCCCGGCCACCCCGCCTCGCCGGCGCCGCGCACGCGCACCGCGAAGATGCCGCCGACCGGCGCGACGCGTCGGCCGAGGCGGACGTTGGCGGTGGGATAGCCGAGCTTGCGGCCGAGCCGCTCGCCGCGCACTACCCGCCCGCCGATCGCGAACGGATGCCCCAGCAGGCGCGCGGCGTGCGCGAACTCGCCCGCCGCCAGCAGCGCGCGGATGCGCGAGGCGGACACGCGCTCGCCGTCGGCCAGCACCGGCGCCAGCGCGTGCGCCGCGAAGCCGAGCTCGCCGCCCATGCGCCGCAGCAGGCCGAGGTCGCCGCCGCGCTTGTGGCCGAAGCGGAAATCCTCGCCCACCCAGATCTCACGCGCGCCGAGCCGCGCGGCCAGCACCTCGCGCACGAACGTCTCCGCCGGCATCGCCGCCAGCTTCGCGTCGAAGCGCAGCAGCAGCACGCGCTCGATGCCGGCCTCGGCGAAGCCGGCCA
This sequence comes from Mizugakiibacter sp., assembly GCF_039680435.1. Lineage (NCBI taxonomy): Bacteria > Pseudomonadati > Pseudomonadota > Gammaproteobacteria > Lysobacterales > Rhodanobacteraceae > Mizugakiibacter > Mizugakiibacter sp. The sequence continues at coordinate 121,224 of NZ_JBDKSX010000060.1, forward strand.
GCTTCTCGCGCAGCGAGGCGAGGCGCGGCAGCGGCTCGCCGCGCGCGAAGAACTGCCGCGGCAGCGGCTCGAAGCTGACCGCGATCGGCAGCAGCCGACGTTGGGGCGCGCGCTCGCGCACGCTCCCGAGCAGCGCGCGATGGCCGCGATGCAGCCCGTCGAACGCGCCCACGGCAACGACGCTGCCGCCCGGGGCCAGGCACGGCCCCGCGACATCCCGGAAAACCTTCACCATGCCGCGAGTATAACGGCTGCGCTGCGGTGCATCATGGCCGGCGCACGCCGCGCGGAGGCGTGCATCAGTGCGCGCGCAGGTCGCGCAGGCGGAAGCCGGCGGCGAACAGCGCCGCCACGTAGACGAACCCGCCGCCGGCGACCAGCACGGCCAGGCGCCACACGCGCGCCCATGACGGCACACCGGTCCAGTCCGGCCAGATCCAGCGTCCCAGCAGCAGCGCCGCGACCATCGCCGCGCAGGCCAGCGCCAACCGCGCCAGATGCCGTGCCCAGCCGGGCTGTCGGCGATACACGCCCTCGCGCTTCAGCCAGCGCCACAGCAGGCCGAGATTGAGGTAGCTCGCCAGCGCGCTGGCCATGCCCAGCGCCATGTGCAGGCCGGGCACCCGGCCGATGCCGTCCAGCCAGCCGCCCTGCTTCAGCGCCGGCGGCGCCCACAGCTCGAACAGCAGCGCGATGAACGCCACGTTGAGCACCATGTTGGCGACCAGCGAGGCCACCGCCGCGCGCACCGGCGTCCTCGTGTCCTGGCGCGCGTAGAACGCCGGCAGCACCACCTTGACCAGCGCGAACGCCGGCAGGCCGAAGCTGAGCGCGGAAATCGACAGCGTCGCCATGTGCGTGTCGAACGCGGTGTAGCGGCCGTGCTGGAACAGCGTGGCGACCAGCGGCTCGGCCAGCAGCAGCAGCGCCAGCATCGCCGGCACCGCGATCAGCAGGGTGATGCGCAATCCCCAGTCCAGCGCCCTGGAAAAACCTTCGCGGTCGGTGGCGACGTGGTGGCGCGACAACGACGGCAGGATCACCGTGCCGAGCGCCACGCCGAACACGCCCAGCGGCAGCTCGAGGAAACGGTCGGTCTGCGACAGCCAGCTCTGCGAGCCGGCGACCAGCAACGAGGCGATCACCGTGTCCAGCAGCAGGTTGACCTGCGCCACCGACGAGCCGAACAGGGTCGGCACCATCAGGCGCAGGATGCGGCGCACGTCCGGATGATCCCAGCCCCAGCGCGGCAGGGTCAGCAGATCGAGCTGGCGCAGCGCCGGGAACTGGAACACCAGCTGCAGGATGCCGGCCGCCAGGATCGCCCAGCCCATCGCCATGATCGGCGTGTGCAGCCGCCGCGACAGCCACAGCGCGCCGGCGATCATGCACAGGTTGAGGATCACCGGCGTCAGCGCCGGCAGCGCGAAGCGGTGGAAGCTGTTCAACGCGCCGCCGGCCAGCGCGGTCAGCGAGACGAACAGCAGGAACGGGAAGGTCAGCCGCAACAGGTCGGTGGTCAGCGCGAACTTCTCCGGCTCGTTCAGCGCGCCCGGCGAGAACAGCACGGTGATCTGCGGCGCGAACATCACGCCCAGCGCGGTCACCACCAGCAGCACGCCGCCCAGCGTGCCGGCGGTGCGCGCCATCAGCGCCTTCAGGTCGGCGTGGCTCCGGGTTTCCTTGACCTCGGTGAACACCGGCACGAAGGCGGTGGAGAACGAGCCTTCCGCGAACAGCCGGCGCATGAAGTTGGGGATGCGGAACGCCACCCAGAACGCGTCGGTCACCGCGTTGGCGCCGAAGGCGGCGTTGATCGCCATGTCGCGCAGCAGGCCGAGGATGCGCGAGAGGAAGGTCATCGCGCTGAACGACAGCATCGAGCGCAGCATGCTGGGCGCTTTCATCTTGCCGGGCCCCGGGTCCCGAGTCCCGGGTCCCGGGGCCCGGCCAAGACATTGACTGCACAACCGCATTTCCGCATACTTAGCGCCTTTTTCCAACACCGGCGTTTGGAGTTTTCCCTTGGCTAACATCAAGTCCGCGAAGAAGCGCGCGAAGCAGGCGGAAGTGCGCCGCATGCGCAATGCCAGCCAGCGTTCGATGCTGCGCTCGGCGATCAAGAAGGTCGTGAAGGCCCTGGAGGCGAAGGACAAGGTCGCCGCCGAGGCCGCCTACAAAGCCGCCGAGCCGGTGCTGGACCGCTACTCCAGCCGCGGCCTGATCCACAAGAACAAGGCGTCGCGCCACAAGAGCCGCCTGAGCGCGCACATCCGCGCCCTCGGCTGAGGCCGGGTCCGCCGCGAACGCGAAAAGGCCGGCGCAAGCCGGCTTTTTTGTTGCCCGTGCGCGGCGGCGAACCGCATCGCGCAAAGGCCTCGGGCGGCGCGGCGCGCCTCGCCTGCCGCAGCCTGCCACGCGACCTCCCGGTGCGGGCCGTTCGGCGGGAGCGGCTGCAGCCGCGAACGGGACGGCGGCAGGCGCGGCCGAAGCCGCTCCCGCCGCCGCTGTCGCTGCGTCCGCCGTCGGCGTCATGCGTCCGGGCCCGACGCGCCCTCGCCGCGCAGGCGAACGTCGCCGTTCGCCGCGACCGCCTCGGCCGCCTCGGCCTTGAGCGCATCGAAGAAGCTCTGCACGCGCAGGCACACGTCCCAGGTGCCCTCGTGCGCGATCGCGGAAACCACGAACCACGGCGCGGTCCAGCCGAGCCGCGCGACGATCGCGCGCGCCGCGGCGGCACGCTCCTCGGGCGCCAGCAGGTCGGCCTTGTTCAGCACCAGCCAGCGCGGGCGCGTCAGCAGTGCCGGATCGAACTTGGCCAGCTCGTGCTCGATCGCACGCACCTGCTCGACCGGGTCGCCGCCGTCCAGCGGCGCCATGTCCACCAGGTGCAGCAGCAGGCGCGTGCGCGAGACATGCTTGAGAAACTGCACGCCCAGCCCCGCGCCGTCGGCGGCGCCCTCGATCAGGCCGGGGATGTCGGCGATCACGAAGCTCTTGTCGCTCTCGACGCGCACCACGCCGAGGTTGGGGTGCAGGGTGGTGAACGGATAGTCGGCGACGCGCGGCGTCGCCGCCGAAACCGCGCGGATGAAGGTGGACTTGCCGGCGTTGGGGAAGCCGAGCAGGCCGACGTCGGCCAGCAGCTTCAGCTCCAGCTTCAGCTCGCGAATCTCGCCGGACGTGCCCGGCGTGGCCCGGCGCGGCGCGCGGTTGACCGAGCTCTTGAAGTGGATGTTGCCGCGCCCGCCCTGGCCGCCCTGCGCCACCCGCAGGCGCTGGCCGTGCGCGGTCAGGTCGCCGATCGTCTCGTCGGTATCGACGCTCATCACCACCGTGCCGACCGGCACGCGGATCACGCAGTCCTCGCCGCCCTTGCCGGACATCTGCCGGCCCATGCCGTCCTGCCCGCGCTGGGCGCGGAACACGCGCTGATGACGGAAATCGACCAGGGTGTTGAGGTTCTCGTCGGCCTCCAGCCAGACGGTGCCGCCGGCGCCGCCGTCACCACCGTCGGGGCCGCCGAATGGAATGAACTTCTCGCGCCGGAAACTGACGCAACCGTTGCCGCCGTCGCCGGCGCAGACCCTGATGTTGGCTTCGTCGACGAATTTCATGGGCGGCAGGATAAGGTCGGGACTCGGGACTCGGGACTCGGGACTCGGGACTCGGGACTCGGGGAAAGCGTAACAATCTCTGGTCATGCCGGCGCAAGCCGCAATCCGGTGAGCACGTCGTGCGAAGCACACGAAACAGGCCTTGCGCGCGCCGCGCGGCATTTCAACTGGATTCCGGCCTGTGCCGGCATGACACCGGAGAGGGCTGTGCGAACCGACCCTGCCCAAACAAAGAGCCCCGCGCGTGGCGGGGCTCTGTCGCAAACGTGGCAGACGGGGTCAGCCCGCTTTCACGTTCACGGTGCGGCGGCTCTGCGGGCCCTTGGTGGTGAACTCCACCGTGCCGTCGACCAGCGCGAACAGCGTGTAGTCGCGGCCGCAGCCGACGCCGACGCCCGGATGGAACTGGGTGCCGCGCTGGCGCACGATGATGTTGCCCGCCTCGACCTTCTGGCCGCCGTAGAGCTTGACGCCCAGGTACTTCGGGTTGGAATCGCGGCCGTTACGCGTGGAGCCGCCAGCTTTCTTGTGTGCCATGGCTATTTACCTCCGGTCCGCGCTCAGGCGCTGATGCCCGTGATCTCGACTTCGGTGTAGTGCTGCCGGTGGCCCATCTGCTTGCGATGGTGCTTGCGGCGGCGGAACTTGACGATGCGGACCTTGTCCGCGCGGCCGTGGGCGCGCACCTTGGCGCTCACCGTGGCGCCCGCGACCAGCGGCGTGCCGACCTTGACCGACTCGCCCTCGCCGACCATGAGAACCTGGTCGAACTGGACGGTGCTGTCCACTTCGGCGGGCAGCAGCTCCACGCGCAGGACTTCGCCCTGCATGACGCGGTACTGCTTGCCGCCGGTCTTGATGACTGCGTACATGGCGGATGACCCTTCTGTAGTTCTTCTGGGTGTTGCGAACGCGCGAGTATAGCGGGCCGGCCGGCCGCGGGTCAAACCGGGCCGGCGGCGTCCCCCAAGCCAACCGTAGGGCGGAATCGCCGCGCAGCGGCGCTTCCGCCGTTCGCGCCCGCTGCCGGCCCCGGCGGAAGCCGCTGCGCGGATTCCGCCCTACGGTCGGCGACCGTCTCCGGGGCCGAGATCGGACGGTTGTTATAGTAGCGGACCCGCCCCCATCTCCCGCCGTCATGGACACCATCCGCATCCGCGGCGCGCGCACGCACAACCTCAAGAACGTCGACCTCGACCTGCCCCGCGACCGCCTGATCGTGATCACCGGCCTGTCCGGCTCGGGCAAGTCCTCGCTCGCCTTCGACACCATCTACGCCGAGGGCCAGCGCCGCTACGTCGAGTCGCTGTCGGCCTACGCGCGGCAGTTCCTGTCGATGATGGAGAAGCCGGACGTCGACCACATCGAGGGCCTGTCGCCGGCGATCTCGATCGAGCAGAAGTCGACCTCGCACAACCCGCGCTCGACGGTCGGCACCATCACCGAGGTCTACGACTACCTGCGCCTGCTGTTCGCGCGCGTCGGCACGCCGCGCTGTCCCGACCACGGCACCCCGCTGGAGGCGCAGACGGTCAGCCAGATGGTCGATGCCGCGCTGGCGCTGGACGCGGACAGGCGCTGGATGCTGCTGGCGCCGGTGGTGCGCGAGCGCAAGGGCGAGCACGTGCAGGTGTTCGAGCAGCTGCGTGCCCAGGGTTACGTGCGCGCGCGCGTCGACGGCACGGTGTACGACCTCGACGCCGTGCCGGCGCTGACCCTGCGCCAGAAGCACACCATCGAGGCGGTGATCGACCGCTTCCGCCCGCGCGCGGACCTGAAGCAGCGCCTGGCCGAATCCTTCGAAACCTGCCTGCGGCTGGGCGAGGGCCTGGCGATCGTCGCCGACATGGACGACGCCAAGGCGCCCGAGCAGCTCTACTCCTCGCGCTACTCCTGCCCGGTCTGCGACTACTCGCTGCCGGAGCTGGAGCCGCGGCTGTTCTCGTTCAACTCGCCGGTCGGCGCCTGCCCGTCCTGCGACGGCCTCGGCGTGACCCAGGTGTTCGATGCCGGGCGCGTGGTCGGCCATCCCGAGCTGTCGCTGGCCGGCGGCGCGGTGCGCGGCTGGGACCGCCGCAACGCGCACTTCTTCCAGTTGATCCTGTCGCTGGCGAAGCACTACGGCTTCGACGTCGATGCGCCCTGGCAGTCGCTGCCGGCGAAGGTGCAGCAGGCCGTGCTGCACGGTTCCGGCGACGAGGTGATCGCGTTCCGCTATCTCACCGAGCGCGGCGGCAAGGTCACCCGCGAGCACCGCTTCGAGGGCATCCTGCCCAACCTGGAGCGCCGCTACCGCGAAACCGAATCGGCGGCGGTGCGCGAGGAACTGTCCAAGTACATCGCCGACCGGCCCTGCCCCGACTGCGGCGGCCAGCGCCTCAACCGCTCCGCGCGCCACGTGTTCGTCGCCGACCACACGCTGCCGCAGCTGACCGCGCTGTCGATCGACCGCGCGCTCGGCTTCTTCGAGGCGCTGAAGCTCAGCGGCTGGCGCGGCGAGATCGCCGCGAAGATCGTCAAGGAGATCCGCGAGCGGCTGCGCTTCCTGGTCGACGTCGGCCTCGACTACCTCACCCTCGACCGCCAGGCGGATTCGCTGTCCGGCGGCGAGGCGCAGCGCATCCGCCTCGCCAGCCAGATCGGCGCCGGCCTGGTCGGCGTGATGTACGTGCTGGACGAGCCTTCCATCGGCCTGCACCAGCGCGACAACGAGCGCCTGCTCGGCACGCTGGTGCGCCTGCGCGACCTCGGCAACACCGTGATCGTGGTCGAGCACGACGAGGACGCGATCCGCGCCGCCGACCACGTGGTCGATATCGGCCCCGGCGCCGGCGTGCACGGCGGCGAGGTGATCGCGCAGGGCGGCGTCGCCGAGATCGTCGCCGCGCCGCGCTCGCTGACCGGCGACTACCTCGCCGGCCGCCGCCGCATCGCAGTGCCGAAGCTGCGCCGCGCACCCGACCCCGAGCGCGTGCTGAAGCTCCTGGGCGCTTCCGGCAACAACCTGCAAAACGTCGATCTGGAGATCCCGGCCGGGTTGTTCACCTGCGTCACCGGCGTCTCCGGTTCCGGCAAGTCCACGCTGGTCAACGACACCCTGTTCCGCCACGCCGCCGCCGAACTGAACGGCGCCAGCGAGCGGCCGGCGCCGTTCGAGGCGATCGAGCACCTCGACCTGTTCGACAAGGTGGTCGACATCGACCAGTCGCCGATCGGGCGCACGCCGCGCTCCAATCCGGCCACCTACACCGGCCTGTTCACGCCGCTGCGCGAGCTGTTCGCGCAGGTGCCGGAGGCACGCGCGCGCGGCTACCAGTCCGGCCGCTTCAGCTTCAACGTGCGCGGCGGCCGCTGCGAGGCCTGCGAGGGCGACGGCCTGATCAAGGTCGAGATGCACTTCCTGCCCGACGTCTACGTGCCGTGCGACGTCTGCCACGGCACGCGCTACAAGCGCGATCCGCTGGAAATCCTCTACAAGGGCCACACCGTCGCCGACGTGCTCGACATGACCGTCGAGGACGCGCTGAAGCTGTTCGAGAACGTGCCGGTGCTGGCGCGCAAGCTGGAGACGCTGATCGACGTCGGCCTCGGCTACATCAAGCTCGGCCAGAGCGCGACCACGCTGTCCGGCGGCGAGGCGCAGCGCGTCAAGCTGTCCAAGGAACTGTCGCGGCGCGACACCGGCAGCACGCTGTACATCCTCGACGAGCCGACCACCGGCCTGCACTTCCACGACATCGAGCAACTGCTGCGCGTGCTGCACCGCCTGGTCGACCACGGCAACACGGTGGTGGTGATCGAGCACAACCTCGACGTGATCAAGACCGCCGATTGGATCGTCGATCTCGGCCCCGAAGGCGGCGCCGGCGGCGGCCGCATCATCGCCGCCGGCACGCCGGAGGACATCGCCGCCGCGCCGCACTCCTACACCGGTCGCTTCCTCGCCCGCACGCTCGACGCGGCGCCGGCGCCGGCGCAGCCGCAGAAAAAGAAGAAACGCGCATGACCACGCCGCGCCGCAAGCGCTCCGCCGAAGCCGTTCCCGCCATGCCGGCCGCCGTCGCGCCGAAGCCGCTGATCGCCGCGCCGATCGCCGTGCGCTGGCGCGACCTCGACGCCTTCAACCACGTCAACAACTCGACCTTCCTCACCTACCTCGAGGAAGCGCGGCTGCAGTGGCTGCGGCAGGTGCCCGGCCCGTGGTTCGACGCGCACGCGATGCCGCTGCAGGCCGCCTGCGAGGTCAACTACCGCCGGCCGATCGAATGGCCGGCGCAGATCGTGGTCGAACTCGCCTGCGAGCGCCTCGGCAACAGCTCGCTCACCCTCGCCCACCGCATCCTCGACGCCGCCGACCCGGCGCGGCTGTACAGCGACGGCCGCGTGGTGATGGTCTGGGTCGATCCGGAAACCGGCAAGCCGGTGCCACTGCCGGCGGCGATCCGCACGGCGTGCGGATAAATGGGCGTGCGCGTCGGCGCGTCGGCGCCGGGTCGCCTGCACGCAGGCTCCTGCAACGCGCGCGCCTGCTACGAGCCTGCGTGCAGGCGACCGCGACAAACGCCCCCCTAGGGGCCCGCGCGCAGGCGACTAACGTGTCGTGAACTCGACCTGCATCGCCGTGCCGTCGGCCTGCACGAGGCGGATCGCGACCTTGTCGCCGGGCCGCAGCGCGCGCTTCGGCTGCATCAGCATCAGGTGCATGCCGCCGGGCGCGAACGCGACGCGCGCGCCCGGCGCCACCGCGACGCGCTCGAGCGGGCGCATGCGCGCGACGCCGTTTTCCTCGATCGTGCGGTGCATCGACACGTCGCCGAAGGCGTCGCTGTCCGCTGCGGTCACCACCACCGGCGCATCGCCGGTGTTGCCGAGCACCATGTAGCCGGCCAGCATCATCGCGCCCGGCGGCGCCGCGCGGATCCACGCGTCTTCGACCGTCAGGCGACCGGCCGCCTGTGCGGTCGCAGCGGCAATCATCAGCAAGGCGGCCGCAAGGCCGCGCAGCAGAGCAATGTTCATGGGCATTCACCTCGCGCGGCTATGATAGCCGGCGTTCCCGACAGGAGGTTGTCGCGACCATGCACTGCGCCCAGCTCGCCGTATCGATCGCCGCTCTCGTCGCCGCGCCCGCGCTCGCCGCCGACGGCCCCGCCCTCACCCTTTACCGCAGCGACAGCCCCGCGCTGTACGCCGGCAGCGGCAGCGCCGCCGAGGACGGCTACGCGCTGGTGCACGAGCGCCGCACGCTGCAACTCGCCGGCGGCGTGCAGACGCTGGCGCTC